>DAOWEE010000308.1 GCA_030638625.1 Methanosarcinales archaeon | reverse complement strand
TTCTGACGGGTCAGCAGGTACGCCATTCTTGCTGGTAGTTATCGTCACACTCAGTGTTTCACCGGGCTGGAGTTGGGTCTTATCCGGTGTTACAGTCATAGAATACTCAGATATTACAATCGGTTTAGCGCCTTTATACTCTCCGCTGCACAGCACCACCACCCCATAAGTAGACGGGACAGATTGACCCGGGATAGTGATGGTCGCCTTTCCGTTAGATAAAAGTGTGTTCTGCACCCAGACTTGGTTCATATCCTTATCCACCAGTTGTACCTTCATGCTGGTATACGACGGGTCCACTTCTATGTTGGCCTGGATATCCTGACCTACCAGGTATGAACCAACATTATCAATGTCACACACATAACCTTTGTATGAAACTGCTGCATCAGGTACATCCACATACTGGTCGAGATTAATTGTGGAATCCAGTAATACGGCACTGGCCGGAGGCAATAATGAAATCAAAATTAAAACAATAAATGCAACTTTTAAATTCATGGCTTCTTCACCCTATAAATCAGGGTTTCAATATATATTAACCTGATATTTGAAATTTAACCAGATAAGGTCAGATTATCTCAAACACTTTATAACACACGATTGCCGAGAATGAGATAAGCAGCGGCATTATACTCATGTTCATCGAGCAATTTATCGCCCGATTCCACAAACTGGACGCTGATAGAATCTCCTTGGCCGAAAGCATGATTATCAGTGCAATTACTGCCAGTACGCCATACTCGGGAAGTCCCATATTAGTTGTCATGGATATGGCACTGACCGCGGCGGAAGATGATGCCGCTGAGCTAGTGGCAGAACTGGCGAGAGTAGAAGATACTGCGCTTGTAGTAGAACTTGCCAGTGTAGATGAAACAGCTGCGCTGGTTGTGGCAGCAGACACAGTTGTTGCTGATACAGTCGTTGCTGATACAGTCGTTGCTGATACAGTTGTTGCTGAAATCACACTGGTAAGCATTTTTTTAACCCGAACCTCTGTGAAATAAAATTTCACACCCAATGTATTTGTTTTTTGACAGACGTTATCATTTATTATTAATATGTGTTGTTCACACAATTATTAAACTGCCCTTGAATACATATAAGTAATTCCCCAAACATATAATTTCCGACCATAATATCTGTAAAAATTTACTATGAGCGTTATACAAGCCCGTAATGTCAAAAAACAGTATAAGATTGACGATATCACCATCAATGCTCTCTCAGACATAAATCTGGAAATCGAGGCAGGTGAGTTCGTCGCCATCAAAGGACCCAGCGGTTCAGGTAAGTCCACTCTATTGCACTTACTTGGCTGTGTGGACCGTCCGACCAGTGGCGATATTTTCATAAACCACAAAAACACCTCGAATCTATCAGCCGGAGAACTGGTCCGGCTCAGGCTCACGCAAATCGGGTTCGTATTCCAGCAGTTCTATCTGCTTCCCGCACTTACTGCCTTCGAGAATGTCGAACTTCCAATGCGGGAAGCCTGGGTAAAGAAAAAAGAACGCAAGGAGCGCACCCTTGCCTTGTTAGAATCCGTGGGACTGGCAGACCGCGCCAAGCATATGCCTTCCCAGCTAAGCGGCGGCGAACAGCAAAGGGTTGCCATTGCCAGGGCTCTTGCAAATAATCCCGCCATAATTGTAGCAGATGAACCCACAGGAGAACTTGACTCTGCCAATGGTGAACGTATCATGGATATATTTGACTCTATAAACCAAAAGTCAGGGCAGACCATCCTGGTGGTAAGCCACGATGAGTACGTGACGTCCAGGGCACACAGGATTATTCAACTCAAGGACGGGAGAATCGTAGAGTGACATACCTGAAGATGGCAATGCGGAACCTGTACCGCCGCCGTTCACGCACCATTTTTACCATACTGGCCATTGGAATGACAGTATCCCTGATGGTCTTGCTCATATCTGTCAGCCTGGGATTGAAAGAGTCCAGTGTTCCAACCGGTTCAATCGATTTCTGGGTCGTGCCTGCTGATTCAGACATACTTGACCCTATAACAGGTTCAGGCCAGATAATGCTGGGAGACGTGCACAGGGGACTGGAAACCCTGTCCAGGGACCCATCAGTCAAAGGTGCAAGCCCGGTAATGAACAGGATCGTATATGCCAAATCAGACCACAGCAGCGAGATAAGTGTGGTGCTGGCAGTAGGCGTGGTCCCGGGTGCCATTGATGTCATGCCGGCATCGATTGAAGGTTTTACTGAAGGAGACCCCTATTTCTATGAAGGGGTATGGACTGCAGAGGTTGTGGTCAACAGGCAGATGGCCGACCTTCTGGGCATTGGTATTGGTGATGAGTTATACATTAACATCTCCTCAGGCGGCCTGGCCACTTCAAGTCCGTTCCAGGTCATGAATATTGTGGACACAGTGGAGTACTCCAATTACCCGGGTGTGGTCTTACATCTTTCAGAACTCCAGAAGATTACCGGACACCTGGAAGATGATAGGGCAGACCAGATAGTGGTGGACGGACCCGATGCAGGACCGCTGCTTAAGTTAATGTACCCCCAATATCTTGTCCTGACAGGTACCGAATATGTGGGGCACAGGATAATCAGTGACAAACGCATCCTGCCTACCGCTGCTGCATCCTCGCTAATTTCCTTTGTGCTGGGAGTGCTGTTCATAGGTACCACAATGGTAATGTCCATCAGTGAAAGGGAAGGGGACATGGCTGTAATGAGGGCTATAGGCATCTCAAAACTATCCATACTCAAGGAAGTGTTCTACGAATCACTGCTTATCTCCACCATGGGCGGTTTGGTAGGAGTGGTATTCACCCTGGCCGGAAAAGTGTTGTTGAACATGGCACTATTGCAATTGATTGGGCTCGATGTCAGTCCTGCAATTGAATTGCCACTGCTGGTGGGTGGATTTGCAGTAGCGGTGGGTGCAGGCATATTCACTGGCCTGCTGGCCGCCCTGTTCATGAAACAGCCGGACATATCCAGGGCATTCTGATGCTGAATCCTGTAAATTTCAGCATATACAGTTGAATATATGCAGTTCAACATACACATTTCAAAATGCTCAGTTTAATATTCATTTCTCAGGTCAACAATACGCTGGGCCTTGCCCGCAGTCCTGGGAATTGTGCCCCGCTCAACCAGTTCCACTACTGTCCTGAGGTTGAGCACGGTTTTCAGCCTATCTTCCACGCTGCACCTGAGGTTTTCCAGATCCTTTAGCTCACCTGTGAAGGCCCTGTCAGTAAGTTCCACTTTGATATGCATCTCGTCCAGCTTGTGCCGCTTGCGGTCAATGACCACCTGGAACTGGTCACCAACTTCGGAAATGTCCATAAGCACGCCCTCAATCTGGGACGGGAACACATTAATACCGCGCACGATGAGCATATCATCAGCCCTACCCACCACCTTTTCAAGTATGGTATGGGTGCGCCCGCAAGGGCATTCATCGTCCCGGATTATGGTAATATCACCTGTACGGTAGCGTATCAGCGGCATGGCTTCCTTTGTAAGCGATGTCAATACCAATTCACCCCGCTCGCCAGGGGCCACGCTCTCACCGTCAGGATCCAGGACTTCCACCAGGAAATGGTCGTCCCAGATATGCAGGCCGTCCTTCTCCTGGCATTCAAAGGCAACTCCGGGCCCAAACATCTCGGACAAACCGTAGGAATCGTAAGCATTGATGCCCAGTACATCTTCCAGTTCCCGCCTGGTATTGGCAGACCAGGGTTCAGCACCGAAACAGCCAATCTCCAG
>DAOWEE010000197.1 GCA_030638625.1 Methanosarcinales archaeon | reverse complement strand
CCTGCGTGAAAGTGATTGAAGGCGGTATTTGTGCCGTTAAGGGTGTCAGTGCATGGGGTGTAAAGCAGGGCAAGTACGGTCTTGCCTTGATTAGGGCTGAGGGCATAGCAGCAGGTGTGTTCACCCGCAACCGCG
Source organism: Methanosarcinales archaeon (assembly GCA_030638625.1). Classification (GTDB taxonomy): domain Archaea; phylum Halobacteriota; class Methanosarcinia; order Methanosarcinales; family Methanocomedenaceae; genus Methanocomedens_B. The sequence continues at coordinate 5,184 of DAOWEE010000197.1, read as the reverse complement.
TTATTGCCGCACCACTTATCCTGACCCGGCAACACCTTAAAGGTGGCAAACTGTCGGCAGTTATCGTGAATAGCGGTAATGCCAATGCTTTCACGGGCGAGGACGGACTTGAAGATTCAAAGACAATGGCTACGCTGGCGGCTGATAAGCTTGGCGTGGACAGTGGGGTCGTAGGCGTGGCGTCCACAGGTGTCATCGGTCACCGGCTTGATATGGGTATCATCCAATCCCAGTTAGAACAAGTGACAGACGTAACGGAGGCACAGACCCAAAGCCCTGAGGGAAGTACACGCTCTGCAAAGGCCATCATGACCACTGATACTTTTTCAAAAGAAGCGGCTGTTGAGCTGTCTAACGGCACACGTATCGGCGGTATTGCCAAGGGAAGCGGCATGATTGAACCGAATATGGGCACTATGCTTGCATTTATTTATACGGATGCCGAACTTGATGCCGGAACGCTCAAGCAGTGTTTGCATTCTGCTGTGGATAAGAGTTTTAACATGGTGGTGGTGGACGGCGATACCAGCACCAATGATATGGCACTGATAACTGCCACCGGACAGTCGGCCACGCCTGACCCCGACGAGTTCCAGGCCGGGCTTGATGAGGTTTGCACCATACTTGCGAAGATGATAGCAAAAGACGGCGAAGGTGCTACTAAGCTTATTGAAGTTAGAGTTAATGGGGCAGCCAGCCACAGCGATGCTGTACTGGTGGCAAAGGCCATAGTCCGCTCACCCCTGGTGAAATCGGCAGTGTTCGGACGCGACCCCAACTGGGGCCGGGTGGTGGCAGCGGTGGGATATTCAGGCGCACAGGTGGAACCTGAGCGTATCAGCCTGGAATTTACTGGTAAGGACAAATCTGCTGAACTGGTGAATGGGGGCAGGATACTGGATGTTCCATCCGGTACGCTTGAGGACATCATGGGCTCTGAAGAGATTATCATCAATGTGGACCTGGGCCTGGATAAGGGAAGCGCCACTGCCTGGGGATGCGACCTGTCATACGATTACGTGCGCATCAATGCCGAGTACACCACGTAATATACGGGTTAAACTGTAAATGCCACTAACGAAACAATGAAGTGCTAAGAGTAATATTTACAATCCAGATTCAAGGTAGACAATGGAGGACATGCAATGAAAGTTCTGGTTAGTGATTCCCTTTCTGACAAGGGTATTGAGATATTGAAGAAAGAAGTTGATGTTGACATTAAGACAGGCATGAGCCCTGATGAACTGAAAAGCTGTATTGGGGAATATGATGCCCTGGTGGTCAGGAGCCAGACCCAGGTGACAGCAGATGTCATCAAAGCCGCTAAAAACCTGAAGATAATCGGGCGTGCCGGTGTGGGTGTAGATAACATAGATGTGGAAGCTGCTACCCAGCACGGCATTATTGTAATAAATGCTCCAGAAGGCAACATGATATCGGCTGCTGAGCATACCATTGCCATGATGATGTCACTTTCAAGGAACATCCCGCAGGCTAACCAGTCCATGAAATCAGGGAAATGGGACCGTAAAGTGTTCATGGGTGTTGAGGTCAGGGGCAAGACATTGGGTGTTATCGGGCTGGGCAGGATAGGTGCCGAGGTGGCTGCACGTGCCCAGGGTATGAAGATGAAAATCCTGGCCTATGACCCGTTCATCAGTGAAGAGCGGGCCGGGGAACTGGGCGTTACTCTCACCACTGTAGATGACATTGTGTTAAATTCTGACTACATCACGGTACACACGCCCCTCATCAAAGAGACAAAGAACCTCATAGACAAGGAACAGTTCGAAAAGGCCAAACCCGGCCTTCGTGTCATTAACTGTGCCCGTGGCGGTATAATCAACGAGGAAGCCCTGGCCGAGGCAGTTGCCAGCGGTAAGGTCGCAGGTGCCGCAGTTGATGTATTTGTCAACGAGCCGCCCACCGGGTCGCCGCTGCTTGAGCAGGACAATATCATACTCACACCCCACCTTGGAGCTTCCACCAAAGAAGCACAGGTGAACGTGGCAGTGGATGTGGCAGAGCAGATTATTAACTTAAGTAAAGGACTGCCTGTCCAGAACGCCATCAACATGCCATACGTGAAGCAGGAAGTCATGAAAGTACTTCAGCCCTACCTGCCTCTGGCCGAGAAGATTGGCAGACTGGCTGCGCAGTTGATGGAAAACAAATACGAGCGCATCGAGCTGTCCTACAGTGGCGAGATAGCAGATCGAGATACCGGGCCAGTGACCGTAGCTGCACTAAAAGGGGTGCTGGAATTTGCCATGGGGTCATCTGTGAACTACATTAACGCGCCGGTTATTGCCAAGGAGCGCAAGATAAAGGTAATTGAATCAAAGTCCAAGACCTCTGAGAGTTACTCCAACCTGGTCATGATACGCCTGTTCAACAACGGCACTGTAAAGACAGTGGCGGGCACAATGGTGGGCACCAATCCCAGGATTGTGCAGATAAACGAATACAGCATAGATGTGCTGCCATCCGGTCATATGCTGGTAGCATTGCATGAAGACCATCCAAATATTATCGGGCCGTGCTGTATTACACTGGGTAATCATGACATCAACATTGCAGGTATGCAGGTAGGTCGCATTAAAGCAGGTGGCACGGCCATCATGGTGCTCAATGTGGATTCTGAGGTAAGTGAGGATATCCTGAATGAAATTCGGGGTGTAAAGGGCATTATTGACACGAAAATGGTGTATCTTTAAGTCATACACATCATACTATTCAAAAAATATAAATAGTCTGAACTAATATAATTAGTTATTATGGAAGTATTATTCCGTGTGGTGGCTACTGAAGAAGATATTGATGAGGTAACATCTAAAGATGACAATATCCATTTCTGTTTCAGACCATCAGAAAAGGATATATTCAATATTATCCGCAAGAATCCAAAAATCAAAATGATTCAACTTCCGGTATCTTATTTCAATACCTTGTCCAATACCACGAAAAAAATACTCGGTATGAACAATATCGAAATTAATGTGGGAAATGTCTGGGGACACAGGACTGACATAGACAAGTACAAGATTGTCGAGATTTGAATCTATACCTGATTTTTAGTATCTGGCAGACCCTCTAATACTACAAGTTTTTCAAAAAAATGCCTGGACTCGGCCACTTTTTCAACATGCATACCTGCACCTTGCATCAGGCTGCATACCTCTTTGATACCTGTAAGTGAGGAAATTAACATCAATACTTGGCCGTCAGGGTTGAGATGTGCTCCCACTTCTGCTACAAACCGTCTTATGGTATCCCTGCCGTCAGGACCACCATCAAGCATCAGGTCATCCCAGCCGCCTACATGCTCATCCTCTGAAGTGGGCAAGTATGGGGGGTTAAAAACCACCATGTCAAAAGTGCCCCTGATACCTGCAAACAGGTCTGTCCTTATTGCATCAATGCCATTAAGCCTGGCGCACTGCACTGCATGCGGGTTGATGTCAATGGCCACCACTTTCCGGCAGCGGTCTTTTGCAAATACCGAAACAATGCCGCTGCCGCACCCCACTTCAAGTACACTGTCCTCGTCCCCGATATTCTCCAGCAGTGCATCCACCAGCAGGAAACTGTCCTCTGCCGGTTCATACACATTAGGCAATATCTGCACGGTCCTGTCGCGGTAGGTGATGGATGTCATACGTCATGCCTGATGATGTTAGACAATTCAGCCAGTTCTTGCGGTGTAAGAGTCTCAGGCCGGCGCTTCAGTATATCTTCATCCAGTCGGGATATATTCTCAACCGGTATCCCTAATATTGGTGCTCCCGCAGTGATGGAATTCTTCAACATTTTCCTGCGCTGTCCGAACACCACCTTTAATAATCTGTTAAAAAAATCCAAGTCGTTGACTTGATATGGCGCTTCTATGGGTGTGAGCTTTAATATTGCGGACTTGACCCTGGGTTGGGGTTTAAAGGCCGATGGGGGTACTGTTTCCAGCATTTCGATGTTTGCATGGTACTGAGCCGTCACTGAAAGCCGGCTGTAATCAGGAGTTCCGGGGGCGGCAAGCATGCGTTTCGCAAACTCAAGCTGGTACATCAAAACGGCGTGCTCAAACCCGGCATCAAGCAGCCGGAAGGTAATCGCTGATGAAATTTGGTAAGGCAGGTTGGCCACTATCTTGTTAAAATACGGTAATTCGACCTTCAGTGCATCCCCCTGTATCACGGTCACGTTGGTATCCCTGGTCATTGATACCAGCCCGTCTGCCAGGTCATGGTCAAGTTCGATGGTTACCACACCACCGGCAACTTCAGCCAGTTTCCTGGTGAGGATGCCGTTTCCCCCTCCGATTTCCAGTACGGTGTCGGAACCATTAAGGTCGGCATAGCGGATTATCCGCTCAAGTATGCGCTGGTCAATTAAAAAATGCTGTCCTAGCCTGGGCTTCATCGGCTGTGATGGTGGGATTTAGGGGGGGTTGTGAAAAGACGGTACTTTACGTTCTCTTCCTTTAATTCATCAATAATCCTATGTACTATCAATTTCTCGGGAGTATGCAGACCCTTGACCCTGTCTGTAAGTTCCTTGAAACTGTGGAATTCTCCCTTTTTTCGCTCATCTATGATGGCCCACATAAGTTTCTTGCCGATGCCGGGAAGTAGTTCCAGCATATGAAGCCGGTTTGTTATGGGATAAGCATCACTGAAGAAACTAACATATTTTGGTTCGTCCCCGGCCACAATACTCTCAAGTACATATGGCAGTTCAAGTTGTGCTCCATGAGTGAGTTCATTATAATTTATTCTGCGCTTGACATGGTCGATGACATCCCGTTCATCTTCACCAATATATGTCCGATCCTGGATTTCAGGCACAGCACCATTCTTTGGTATCAGTTCCATCAACACGAAATGTGATTCACCCACTCCCTGCACCAGTGGTTGTTTCTGGTGCAATGGCCTGGAATCCCCTGGATTGCCATAGGGCAAATAATCCAGTACAAATGCCCAATTTTCACTCTGGGGTTTTTTGTCTAATACCATACCTATCCCTCACATCCATATGTACGAATATATTATTTTATAAACTAGATTTGAAATTTATGCATAACATTGCATATAAACTTTTACATTCTTGTAGCAACGAATCTAATAGGCGGCAGTGACAGTGTCTAAAATCTCAGTTAGTTCATCATCAGATAGAGTAAACCTTTCCTTG
>DAOWEE010000369.1 GCA_030638625.1 Methanosarcinales archaeon | reverse complement strand
GGGGCGTTATTACGCTGAATTCCAAGTCCTTGTAAATAGAGACCTCCACGATATCTACTTCCCTGATCGTGCCGGCAAGGAACCTGGCCACAGTAACCGGACTGCCCACTGTAGCCGACAGTCCAATCCTCTGGAAGTCACCTGCCACTTCCACCAGCCGTTCAAGGCCAATTGATAACTGGGCGCCCCGCTTGCTGGCTGCCAGTTCATGCACTTCATCAACTACCACGTGCCGTACCGAAGCCAGATTCTTGCGCAACCGGCTGCCGGTTAGCATTATCTGCAGGGTCTCGGGTGTTGTGATGAGCACGTCAGGCGGGTGGGTGCTCTGCTTCTGGCGCTGGTATTTTGAAGTATCCCCGTGCCGCACCTGGACATCGATGTCCATCTCTGCACCCATGCGTTCCAGCCGTGAGAGCATATCCCGGTTCAGTGCCCGAAGCGGAGTGATGTACAGCGCCGATATGCCGGTGCGCTCTTCAGCCGGGCGGTTCAGGATGTGATGGAACACTGGCAGCATTGCACTTTCGGTCTTACCGCTACCAGTGGGTGCAATGAGCAGCAAGTTCTGGTTTTTAAGCAGTTTTGGGATAGTACGTACCTGGGGCTCGGTGGGCTGGGTAAATCCCATTTGTGAAAGAATTGACTGTATATCGGGGTGCAGTTTTGTGAAAATGTCTGGCATGTTTGTGATAACTAATGTTTCTTTAGTGTTAAGATTTTAAGTTTTCTGTAAACTGTACAAGTATTAAATGGCAATTATCTTTGAAAAATAAAGATGTGACTATAGGAATTAAGCTCATAAAATGAAAATGATGGGCAACCAATCAAAAGTAAAGTTGGGTGGGAATAGGAAATGACGACTGCCCATCTATATTATACATTATTGTAATGGCATATATACTTTCCTCATTATCATCATAATTATCACAATTCTGGTGGCACACAACCTGCAAATGTTCAAAAAATGAACACCCATAAATACCCTTTTCACAAAGATACCTGCATGAATACGTTAAGATTCGGGACTGCGGGCACACCTATTAGTTCACCATCAAGGGACAGCATCTCAGGAGTTGAGCAGGTTCGTGAGTTGGGGCTGGACTGCATGGAAGTAGAGTTTGTCAGGGGAGTGAAGATGGGGGGCGAGGCTGCCGAAAAGGTGGGCCAGGCCGCAGCCAGAAATGATGTGGCGCTTAGTGTACATGCACCTTATTATATTAACCTGAATTCCAGGGAACTTGAAAAGGTGGAGGCCAGCCGTAAGCGTATCATGGATTCTGCCCGTATCGGTGCCATATTCGGTGCAAGGGGTGTAGTGTTCCATCCGGCTTTTTACCACGATGACCCTTCTGATACGGTATATGGTATTGTGAAGACACACCTGCTTGAAATGGCAGCCCAGCTTGAGGAGGAAGGCATTGATATATTGCTCCGCCCCGAGACCACTGGCAAAGGTTCACAGTTCGGCACCCTTATTGAACTGCTGGAAATGAGTGCCGAGCTTGAGGGGGTAATGCCTTGCTATGATTTCTCGCACATGCACGCGCGGGAGGGGGCACTAAACTCGTATGAGGAGTTTTGCGGGATACTCGATAAAGTTGAGGATTATCTAGGCAGGGAAGGGCTGGACAATATGCACATCCATGTGTCAGGTATCGAGTACGGGCCAAAGGGTGAGAAGAAGCATCTGGTACTGGAGGAATCAGATATGGATTATCATGGGCTTATCAAGGCATGGAAGGAGCATGATATCAGGGGGACTGTTATATGCGAGAGCCCTAACCTGGAGAGGGATGCATTGCTGATGCAGAGTGTGTACCGGGAGTTAGAGTTGATGGGTTAGTCGACCGTTAAATATTTAATATTCCAGTTGTATACTTATTTGGTATAATACTTAATTGGTATACACAAATTGTTGGGTGAATAAATGGAATTCAAGAATAGGGAGAAAGAACTGGATTTCCTGGGCAGACTGAAGCGGCCTGTGCGCCTTGTAGTGGTCGGAAGAAGGCGTGTCGGTAAGACAACGCTCGTGGACCATTTTTTTAAGGATGCTATTACCCTTTTTATGCCTGCAGAAAAAACAGAGAACGAAATAATAGCTGGTTGGGTTGAAGAGAATCGAACCAGGCTTTACCTGCCGGCAGTCAGCACGTTCAACGACTTTTTCGAATATCTCTTTGAAAAGGAAATGGATAAGGTCATCTTCATAGACGAACTGCAGAATGTACTCAAAGTGAACAAGTCATTCCTGTACGACCTGCAAAAACTCCTTGACAGGTATAAAGATGCGAATTTGGTAGTATCAGGCTCTTATATTTCAGTAATGAAAAAAATAATCGAGGATTACAAAAGTCCCTTATATGGCAGGTTTGATTTTACCATTAAGTTGAGGGAATTCGAATTTCGGACCGTTGCTGAAATATGCAACGAATTCAACTATTCAAAAGAGGATGCAGTAAGGTTTTACTCTGTTTTCGGCGGAGTGCCGAAGTATTATGAAGCACTTGAGCGGCTGGGTCTTCCTGGCTTTATGAAATCAATGGAATCAATGTTCGTGCTGTATCCACGACCTCTGGGGGAAGAGATCAGGACCATGCTGAGGGAGGAATTTGGTAAGGAGTACAAGATGTTCTTTTCGATACTTTCTTCCATCTCCGTAGGCAAGAACACATTGAAAGAAATCTCTGACTACACGAATAAAAAGCAGACCGGACTGACAAAATATACCAGCCTCCTGAAAGATGATTTTGAACTGATTACCAGGGAAGTTCCGATAACTGAATTGGGAAAAAAAAGAGGGCACTACAGAATAACTTCCAATGTTTTCCAGTTCTGGCTGTATTTTATCTGGAAAAACTACAGCATGCTTGAGAGGAACGAAGATGAAGCCCTGTGGGAAAAAGTTAGCAAAGATATCGAGGGCTATG
>DAOWEE010000038.1 GCA_030638625.1 Methanosarcinales archaeon | reverse complement strand
CCCGCATCTGCCAGTGCCTGTGCCTTCTCCCGTGTCAGACCTGAACCTGAAGTGAATACCGTAGAAATGGCGGCATCGGGCACATGGGCAACCAGTTCTTCCAGTCCCTCGTATACCATAGGTTCGCCGCCGTCAAAAATTATCTGTGTGGCCCCCATGTTCACTGACTGGTCAATGATATCCTTGATGGCCGCAATTGACAGACTTTTCTTGTGCTTGGTATCAGGCAGGGCACAGTGGATACACCGGTTCGGACACTCTTCTGTGATGGAAATGGTTACCTGTTCCGGGTTAGTGGACGCTGGCATTCCCAGTTTCCACAGGGTCTGAGCTATCAAGTTCTTTGCCTGGCTGCGCACCAGCCTGTCATACGCCTGGGAGGGAATAGGGGGCATCCAGGTGGAAAAATAGAGTGTGTCATCAGTAACCCTGACCGGAATCTGGCCGTCAAATATATCCAGCATATCCTTTAGAAAATGATTTAAAACAGGTGCAACCAAACCGGTTGTTTGTGTTTTCACAAATCCACCGTCTATGGTGGCATGTACCTTGAATAACAAGTTGCTGTATATCTCGAATTTTGCTACAGTCATGGTCAGATATCCACAGAATATTAATTCCTAAGTTGTTCCTTGAATCGTTATCTAAATCTTTCCAACAGGCATAGATTTATTGCTATATATCCAATATAACACCCGTATATCAAATGGACGATAAAATAGAACGCAGCAGATATATAATCTTGGGATGTACCAGTGGCATCCTTGCAATTTTGGGTGTGGTCACTGGAGCATCTGTATCAGGAGATGTCACATTTACCATCAATGCAGCACTGGCAGGTGCCGTAGCTCTTTCACTGGCAAATGGTGCAGGTTCATTTGTTACTGTTGGTGACACTGAACTGGGCAAACTTTCCAGGCTTGAAAAACCACTAATGAGAAGCCTGGACAATACCAAAATTGAACAGCTTACTAAAAAGAAAATCAAGGTTAATTCCCTTATCCACACCAGTGCCTGTTTTGTGGGGTCAATGCTACCCATATTACCCTTCATGTTACTTGAAAGCCAGCAACTCGAGGTTTCCATGGGTCTAAGTATTGCCGCCCTTGCAGTGCTGGGCGTGTACTGGGGACGGATTATGGAACAGAATATGCTGCTTCATTCCATACGCATGGCAGGATTAGGGGCGGTAATCGCACTGTTGGTGAACCTGTTATTCCGCCACATTCAGATAACATAGGTATAGCCGATAAAAAATACATACATTGCCAGATATAGAATCCCCCACATCCGGGATATCTCTTTTTTCCTGACAATCACGATTAAAATGAGTGACAACAGCATCATGTATGCGATGTTGAACCTGAAGAGATTTGGCTCATCCACAACCACTTCGTTTATTATAGAAGCAGTGCCCATTGCCAGCACCACATTGGTAACATTGGAGCCCACAATATTTCCCAGTATCAACATGGTGAAACCCCGCTTGGCCGCTGACACTGATACCATAAGTTCTGGAAGGGATGTACCCAGTGCTATTATGGTAAGACCAATAACGGCACTTGAAATGCCCAGTTCGCCTGCCATCACTACCGCTGAGTCAACCAGCAATTTACTTCCCAGGAGTACACCTGCCAATCCCAGCAAGGTATAAATCACTACTTTTACATCAACCCCGGCTTTATCATTGTTCTCTTTTGGTTTTGTGTGGGACTTCAATAAATACAGTATGTATAAAATATACACTGCACATAAAACCACGCCTTCTACCCTGGTTATGCGCTCGCCCGTCAGGATGGTAATAATCCCGAAAGCCAATATAAGTATGTGAACTAAGCTGTCCCTGAACATGTGGCTACCAGAAATGACTGTATTCCTGATGAAAAAAGCAGTGCCAAGTACAAACGCAATGTTTGTGATATTTGACCCGATAACATTACCCAGCACAATACCGGATTCTCCAGTATATGAAGCATAATCGGTTATCATTATCTCGGGCAGTGATGTCCCTATACCCACAATAGTAATCCCTATAAAAAAATGTGACACTCCAAAAGACTGGGCCAGTCTGGAAGCGTTTTCGGTAAAAATATCGCTTGAATATACCAGAATTAAAAGTGCAATGATAAATATCAGTATCTCAAACAGCATCGTAATTCCTATTGAGCTTCCAGATGTATGTGATAGTATTTATCTTTGCATGGATTCCTAAATAATTTCAAGGACATCATACGGGCTTTCAAACACACTAATCTCATCCAGCCCCCTTAATATCTGGACGTTCTTGTAGTCCAGGTCCCTCACCCTGAGTTCCACCTCACCGCCCTTTATGGCACCGTATTGGCACAGTTCGACACAGTCCCCACAGCCTTCACACAGCAACAGGTCAATCTGGGGTTCAGCTGTTATGGCGTGTTTGGGGCAGTTATCCCTGGGAGGACATACGTCACAATTCACGCATAAATCCCTGTCAATTCCATAGGGGAGCTCTGAACGTATCACCCCGGTAATATCTACCGGCACCACATATACCGGCACACTTCCCTTTACTGCCTGGGTAACTGCATTGGTAACAAGGGTGTCAGCAATACCATTGGCAATCTTTGCCACGGTATTGGATGTGGCGGGTGTCAATATCAGGAAATCATATTTACCCATCAAAAACCGGCCCACTTTTGGATAACTGTAACCCTGGTCCCTTTCCAGGAATATCTCTTCCATGTATCCACCAGGTGCGATTGCCTCTATTGAATCCAACAGGCCGTACATTTTCAGTACTTCTTCTCCCGCGCCTGATATGAAAATGGATACCTTAAGGTCTGGATTTTCAGCTTTCAGTTTCCTGAATACTTCAAAACTATCTTTAATATAATGTCCTGCTCCGGTAATTGCCCATGCTATTCTCATGTCCCTGTCCCCTGTATATTAATTTATACTATGTAATTAATCAGTAATAGTTTATATCTTTAATCAACACCTAACACTGACACCCATCATTAACACCTAACACCAACTCCTATCATCAACACCTATTTATGCATGTCAATACAAATATTTCAATATGTCTATCAAAGCAGTCTTGTTCGATTTGGACAATACGCTGCTGGACTTTTCTGAAATGAAACACATGGCAGTGAACATGGCTATCCGTGCCATGATTGACCAGGGACTGGATATGGACCCGAAAGAGGCTTTTGAGAGCATATTCCAGACCTACTGGGAAGTGGGTATCGAATCAGACAATGCCTTCAGTGAATTCCTGAAACGCAGGTTCGGCCAGGTTGACGAGCGCATCCTGGCGGCAGGCGTGAACGCATACCTGCGCACTAAGCCCTCGTTCCTTGAACCGTACCCAAATGTGGTGCCGACTCTCATTAAACTCATCAAACACGGCCTGGTCATAGGCATTGTAACCGATGCTCCCAGGCTTAAGGGCTGGCAGCGATTGTGTGCCATGAGGCTGCAGCATTTCTTTGACCTTGTGATTACCAGGGATGACAGCGGTGCACCAAAAAGAGACGGTCTGCCCTTTGAGTACGCACTGGATCAGCTGCAACTGGAGCCACAGGAGGTACTGTTCATAGGCGACAGTGTGGAGCGGGATATTATAGGCGCAAAGGCGGCAGGCATGGTGACTGCACTGGCAGCCTACGGCACCAAGGACACACCCGGAGATATAGAGGCAGTCGGGGCTGACCACATCCTGTCCGATTTTAAGGAATTACTGGACATCATTTAAAAGGATTAACGATACAGATAAATCTGTTCAGCTGCATGTTCAACTTTATATTATGTATCAGGTGGTTCGAGATTGCTGATTACTGAACTGGAACAATTCATTCATGAAGATGTGGGAGACGATGATACCTCATGCTCCATTGTACCCGATACCTGGGTGCATGCCAGGATAATCACTAAAGAGGCCGGGGTACTGGCCGGACTGGAAGAGTGCAGGCAGGTTATTGATTATTTCGGGCTGGAAATCGAGCCAGGTTTTGATGACGGGGATGCTATAAATCCGGGAGATGTTATTGCGGATATATGGGGTATGGCCCCTGATATGTTGAGGGCTGAGCGGCTGAGTCTTAATTTCCTGGGCCGGATGAGCGGAATTGCCACTGTGACCGCCAGGTGCGTGGCTAGTGCCGGCGGTGTGAGGGTTGCGTGTACAAGAAAGACCACACCAGGATTTCGTAAATTCGAGAAAATGGCAGTCAGGCTGGGCGGAGGGGATACCCACAGGTTCAACTTATCCGATGCGGTGATGATAAAGGATAATCACATTGCCATCATGGGAATTGAAAATGCGATTCAAGCTGCCAGGGCCGAGGCCAGTTTTACCAAGAAGATCGAGGTCGAGGTTTCTGGGGGTGATGAAATGTTATCTGCGGCCAGGGCTGGCGCTGATATAATCATGTTCGATAACATGTCAGGCGATGAAATCAGAGGGTGTATCCAGATATTGGAGGATGCAAAACTCCGCCATAGTATAATACTGGAAGCCTCAGGTGGTATCAATCCCGGTAATAT
>DAOWEE010000107.1 GCA_030638625.1 Methanosarcinales archaeon | reverse complement strand
TTTGTCAATGTCTGGATTGTGGAAACATATAATCTTGCACTTTTAGTAGATTTATCTCGAAGACTGGCCACAGGTTCAGTAAAGAATTCTTCGAAACCATTAGTTTTTGCCTGGTTAACAAGAGCGATTCTGTCTGCTAAGAATAATACATTACGAACTATATTGGCATCAATCAATAATTTAATCAAAGCCATGGCCACCCTCGTTTTCCCCGTGCCGGTCGCCATCTGCACCAGAGCTTTTCGATCCCCCTGCGAAAAATGTTCGCTTAATTTTTTAACAATCTGTCGGCTTTTGGCCCTATCAACAATTCGAGGATTTATTTTTACATCCCTGGGGTCACGCCTTTTTTGGTATAGGTCATTCCTTCGTCTGAGATCCTCCTGGGAAAACGGGCCGCTGACCTTTCGTTCAATCCCCGCCTCATCAATAAAACGCCAGACGTGGCCGTTGGTTAAAAATATAGGGACCTTTCGATTAATCTGGCTCTCAATATCTTTGGCATACGAACGTGCCTGGATTCTTCCATTCGTTTCATCTTTTGAGAATCGTTTTGCTTCGATAATAGCCAGTACTGAATAATCCTCATCCAGCAATACATAATCAACAAATCTGTCAACGCCTCTTTCAACGCTGCCGTCAAAAAACACGAATTGTTTTTGGTTAAAATCAGACTTGACAGAATTGACTTCTTCTTTAATGTATTTCTTAATCCAATCCGCCTTTTTGAGCTCTGGATCAATATACTTCTTTCTGGTTTGATTTTCGTTGATTAGGGCTGCAACATCGCCAATATCTTCAACCATCTGCAAATAAAAAAGATTGCATTATTTATAAACTGTCTTATTCATTGATTGCCATTATTTTAACTTAAACAGATTAATCACAGAAGGTGCAAAAGTTACAATAACCAAAAAACCATCACCCCTCAACCATACCCGCCGCACCCGTGCAATCCTCAACACAAACCCCGCACCCGACACACTTCTCAGGGTCCACCACAGGCTTTTCCATCAAGAACACATTAATCTTCCTGCGTGTAATGGCACCCTGCTTGCATACATCAGGCAGCGGGCACATGGGTGAATTATCACACTGGTCAGGGTCTATATACGCCACTTTTTTAGCCATCTCATCACTCACTCCGGCGGTCTGGAACATACAACCAGATAATGATGTGGTCCAGCTTCCCTTATCTCCACCAGTTCGAATCCGCACAGCCGCAATAAATCAATCACATCCAGTTCAGAAAATCTATCATCCACAGGCGGTCCCATCGGTGTTTCTTTCTTCTTCCAGTCAACCACAGCCAGGATGCCGTCAGTTTTCAGTATCCTCATAACCTCTTTTAGTGCCAAAGCATGGTCTGCCAGTTCATGGAACACATTTGACATGAATACCACATCGGCAGCCCCGTCAGCTACCGGAAAACTGGATTCGCCAGATTTCAAAGGTATGAGGTTGGTAATGTGCCCGGATTCAACCCTGCTCTGTAAAGTCTCCACCATCTCATCCAGAATATCCAGGGCAAGTACCTCTCCAACACGTGTGGCAGCCGGCAGGGCGAAATATCCGGTACCAGCACCAATATCTACAAAAACAGTATTTTCGTTCAGGTTAAGCATATCAAGAATGGCCCCAGGATTTAGGAACTCCTTGCGCCCTGGGTCATCCAGTACAGCGACGTTTTTAGCATCGAATTTATGGGACATGTAAATCTCCTTGCTGTATGATTGTCATTAAGGGATTTAAAGGTATTGTGCAGTTTCGCCACGACTGCGCACTACTCTCGAAAATGTTCAAATGCGTTATATCTCATTGGGTATTACCTTCCAAACATGCGTATATCCTATCTGGCCCTTTCAGATACACGATGCACAGTACAGGTATCCGGCTGTAACTTCAGGTGCCGTGGCTGTTTTAGCAATGAGCGCCACCCCGGCGGCGAGGACGTATCCCCCGCCCGCATAGCCGAACAAATACCGCCAGGCAGGGAAGTACTGCTGGCCGGGGGCGAACCCACCATTGACAAGCAGGGGCTGGTTTCGCTCATACATGAACTGGACGGGCGCAAAGTTATACTTTCCACCAACGGATACTGCCTGGATGAGGCACTGCTGGAAAACCTGGCCCGAGTTACTGTCCACATAGACCTGAAAGCACTGGACCCCCAACTGCACAGGTGGTACACTGGCAGGGATAATGCCAGGGTACTGGAAGCCATACGGCTGCTCTACGATCAGGGGTTCGATTTCGAGGTGAACACCGTCTATATCCCTGATGTGGTGAATATCAGCGAGGTTGAGCACATAGCAGCATTTTTGTCAAACATCGGCAATATCAGGTACAAGGTCATACGCTACGTACCATTCGGCGGCTTTTCCCAAAGACCTGCAGAGGAGGAGATAAATGCCGCCACAACTGCGGCCAGTAAGTATCTTGACAATGTTTCAAGTTCAATTGAGAACCGCAGTCATCCTGCTCGCAGTCAGGTCGTACGGCTGGTTCCATAGTCCTCCCGCTGTAATACTTTCACTCCGCTCTTGGCTTTGATATAATAACCAGGGAGTCAATCCATGATTGTACAATAAGTACGGGAAGGAATTACAACAATCACTCTTTTTCCGTCATCATATTCCTTCCCACATCCCCTCAAATGGTTAGGTAGTTTACGTTATGTCACGTCACTCTTTCAACAGGTTCCTATACGACTTCTCTATCAGGTCATCCACCACGACATCATGGTCTTTCGCCACCAGTATCCCAAGCACTTCAATGGTAAACAGTCCTGCAGTCTCACCGCGCTTCTTATTGATACTGGCAACAATCTTTTGCTTTTCAAGCCCGGTGTTGGCCATAATCCTGTCAACTATCTGCTCGAACACGTCTTTTTCCTGGAACATAGATGCATCAGGCTTAAATCCCATAGGGATTTCAACATCCCCCACATTAAACAGTGCCTTCAGCATCCCCTCATCCCTGGCTATGGTACCATTATCCACTGCCGTTTGCACAAAAGCCTTGGCAGCATCCGGTTTGAACCAGTTAAGGTCCATTGACAGGGCCATGACGAACTCACTCTCCTTTAAGCAATCAGTCCCCTTGCGCTTGAAAGGCTGGGCTGCGGTGTACAGTATATCGCTCATGATATTCCCTACAAAATACCGTCACTGGTAATGATAAGTTCTACTGACTGTCCTTCTTCCCTTGAACGATGTTTCATCAGGTTGGCTCTGCGCCTGTTATTACCTGTCTTCTCCATCTTTATTATGGTCTTGGAAATATGTTCGATGAGATTGCCGCCAAGAGGACACACTCCTCCAGTCTCGGTATCGGTATAAACCTGATTAGTAATCACCACCGCCATATCGAATTTCCGTGCCAGCCTGTGCAGACCTGCCAGTTGTTCCACCAGCTTACGCCTGACACTCGCATTACCGTCATCGTCCGGCGTCAGACCGAATCTGTAAAAGAGTGTAGCAGAGTCCATGATTACCAGCCCGATACCGGTACCGGCCAGTTTTTCAACATCCACCACTGCAGAATACTGCTGCTGGAAGTCCTTTGGTTCATAGATAATAAGATTTTTGGCAAGTTCTTTTGCATCCATCGGGGACATCTGGCTAAAACGTTCTGCTGAAAAACCTTCGGTATCAATGATAACCACTTTTTCTCCACCCCTGATGCAATCTACTGCAAGCTGTGTGCAAACATTAGTCTTACCAGTACCGGACGCACCGTACACCTGGGTTATTATACCGCGTTCAATACCGCCGCCCAGTAGTTCGTCAAGTTTTTCACTTCCCGACGGCATACGCTTATCCCTGGCGCTATTCTTTTCATTATCGTTATGGCTATGCGTTGTCAGTGTCAGTACCCCTGATTTTTGTTATAGGTCGTTAATCGTCAATATAGATATGTGTTCAGTCTGTCCCATCTCAAGAACCGGTTCACCGGTCAGTATCCACCCGTTTTTGGCAGGCAGAGCATCCATGTACACTTTCATTATATTCAGGTCATCCGGAGTGGGCGTATCCAGGTATTTTATCAGTACACTGTCACCTCCCAAATCAGCA
>DAOWEE010000198.1 GCA_030638625.1 Methanosarcinales archaeon | reverse complement strand
TGGTATGCACTACAACCTTAAGAACGGCTCAGCTAATGCAGCTAATGCCTCTAATGAAATAGACCTCATTTGTTGGGTATGTCACGGCGACGGGTTATATCTCAGCCCGGATGACCATTACACTTCTCCGGCAAAGGTCTGTGAGGACTGCCATATTACTGGCAAGACACAATACAGTGCCACCAATGTTTCGGACCATATATGGGCAGGAGAATATGTTTCAACAGATGTACATGTAACAGCAACTTCCACAGTGACCAATTGTGCCGGCTGCCACAATAACAGCGTCAACACCAGTTTCAGTGACAACACCCCATACAGTGATAATGCTTCCACCTCACATTATGGTGTAAACAGTACTGCAAACAAGATGATGACAGCATCAAACAGCAGTACAGATTGTCTCTACTGCCATCGCAATGCCGATTCAGCAATTGCTGCGTCATGGGGTATCAACGCTTCCACTACAAAGAACCTGAGCAGTAAAGGCGACCATCACGTTACTGACACGCCAGCATCATGTGCAGGCTGTCACTATGGTACTCCTGCAACATTCCACGATGCATCCATGGGTCCGGGCGCAGGTGCGGGTCCTGATTGTATATCCTGCCATGACATTGCTGGCTCCCAGGATAATGTAAATTTCACAGCCATGGACCGTTCCGATGCTGCACATAAGGACCTGAACAGCGGTGCTGCCACTGCTCTTGATGCCAAGAATAAGAAGTGCTGGGCGTGCCATGGCGACGGTACAGAACCAGCCGGCCATCCCGCCAATTATGAAACACCTTACCTGTGTGGCGACTGCCATACACCGGGCGGTTCACAATCAGCCAATTACCCGACAGCATGGAATGTCACCGAGCACTTCTCTGGTGCCGACGAACTTCATACCAACCAGTCGTACTCTGATGTGAACGATTCCTGCCGCTCCTGCCATGAAGACATTGCAGAGATGATGATTCCACCGTCACAGGTCAATGATCCTGACGGAGCCGCAGCAGATGTATATTCAGGAGCCAATGGTGGTAATGAGAGTTCATCTCACTATGGCTTGAAGAGATCTCTGGGAACTGGTGATGCATATTGCAATTTCTGTCACTATAATGCGTCTACATCATTCCAGTTCAACAATTCCGCAGGCAAGCTGATTCTTGAACATACGGTCAACTCATCCGCTGATGTATATAATGCTACAAGCCTGGAATGTAGCGACTGCCACAGCACAGGCCGTATTCACAATTCGACATTAACCACCCCAAGCATAAACGCATGGACTGGCGGTGCCAGTGATTATTGCGGACCGTGCCACAGTTCATCTGATGGTGGTTCAAACCTGAATGTTAACAACGAGATGCATAATTCCTCGACCGGAAGTATTACTGATTGCGGTTTCTGCCATAATGCAGATGTCCTTGGAACCGGAGCCGCTTATGTATCTGTCCACTCTGCTAACCTGACCATGCCGGTAGAGTCTACTTGTGTGGCATGCCACAACGGTACATCCACCTATGTGGGTGCAGCAGATGTTATCTATACACATTATCCGGGAGCACCTACAGACAAGGGTGATACATCAGAAAGCGGCCGCGATTGTGAAGAGTGTCACGGTACGGCGGTTGGTGACAGCATGCATGCATCCGGTATGGTCCAAAAGCCCACAGACGGTTGTGTTGAATGCCATGAGGGCAGTAAGACCAGTTCGTACAATGCAACCACTGCCAAGGCTACCATCAGTACGTATTCCCATGACAAGAGCGCATGGGGCAATGATACCACCGATTGTACCTGGTGTCATAACAACACCAATGACCCTCAACCGTTCCACTTCACGAGTTGGGCTAATGGTACAATATCAGACCCGACTGCCTGGTCATGGAGTGCAGGCGATGCTCCCAACTGTATAGACTGTCACAACAACAGTCCGGGCGCACCATTCTATGCTAATGTACCGGCTGTTGAACATACAGATTATATCAATGACAGTACATGGGGCATAGATGACTGCTATGACTGCCATACCACATCAGATACTTACAGTGCAGACCCCAAGGCCATGCACTTCATAGATGCAGCACCTGCCAGTGCCAATTGTACCCAGTGTCACGACATAAGCGGCAGTGCATCCAAGAAGGTCGACGTGGATGCAATGAACAATTC
>DAOWEE010000212.1 GCA_030638625.1 Methanosarcinales archaeon | reverse complement strand
GCAGGCGTGGTCATGCACAAAAAGTCGGCCCCTGCCATTCCTGCCACCGCGCCGCCCATGGCGGCTGTGATATGGTCGTAACCGGGGGCCAGGTCAGTGACCAGTGGTCCCAGCAGGTATAGAGGTGCACCCTTGCAGATGTGCTTGATGGAGCGTACTGCAGGTTCAATCTGGTCCAGCGGCACATGCCCTGGTCCTTCCACCATTGCCTGCACCCCAACATCTCTTGACCTTTGCACAAGTTCGCCCAGGGTGATAATCTCTTCAAACATGCATCGGTCAGAAGCATCAGCGGTACATCCGGGCCGCATGCCGTCACCCAGGCTCAGGGTAACATCGTATTCCTTCACAATTTCCAGCAAATAATCGAACTCGGCATAATAAGGATTCTCGCGGCCGTGGTGCAGCATCCATGCAGCCATGAACGAGCCGCCCCGGCTGACAATGTCCAGTATCCTGCCCTCTGACTTCAAATGCTCAACAGCCTTTGTGGTAACACCGGCATGAACGGTGACGAAATCAACACCATCCTCAACGTGCCGCCGTAGTGCATTGAACATATCGTCAGTGGTCATATCCAGCACTGATGAGCATGTGCTCGCTGCCAGGTATATGGGTACGGTGCCGATGGGGACTTCGATTTCTTTTAGCATCCGCCGTCTCACACTATCAATTTCATCTCCAGTAGAGAGGTCCATAACCGTATCGGCCCCATACTGCACCGCAGCCCGGGCTTTATTTACTTCTTCGTCCACGTCCGCATGTGCCTGTGAGGTGCCAACATTAGCATTGACCTTTGTTGAAGTACATTCACCAACTGCCATTGGTGGGATGTGTTCCCGAACTACATTTTGGGGAATAACTACCCTGCCCTGTGCGATAAGCTTGATAAGTCTTGCAGGTTCCAGCCCTTCGGTAGCGGCAGCAGTATTTATTGCAGTAGTAATATGCCCCTGTTTGGCATATTCCATAATTGTATTGGACATAGTTAGGCTTTATACCCCTCTGCTTCAGGATAAAAGTTTGGTAAACTAAACGATTAAGTTAATCTTTATTAAGTAATTAGATATATAAGCAAGATTATCGGAGGTCTTTTCATCGAAGGCAAATTAAATATGGACATCCTTGATAGAGAGGATATCATTAAAGAAGTAAAATCAAAACCACTTTATGCAATTCTGGGTAGCGGCGGTATGGGAGTTGCCGTAGCAAAAGAGTTGGATGGACAGGATATAAGCCTGATATTTGTTGAAATGGACGCCAGTAAGGCTGAAACATTGAAAGAGCAGGGTTTCGATGTAGAAATAGGCGACATCAGTGATTATGCCACCATTAGTGCCCTGGACGTGTTAAACATTGATGTGGCGTTCATATTGAGTTCGGATGGTGAGGCGAACCTCAAAGCACTAAACCATCTGAAAATTTTAAAACCAGACATATATACAGTATCCAGGGCCATTGACCAAAACAGTAAAGACCGCCTGGAAGCTGCTGGTGTGGATTCCACTGTGTTACCCACAAGGGCTGCCGCCCGGATTATTGTACAGGCAGTAGAACGGGCTGCCACCCTGAAGAAAGCCCATGAACTCCAGAAGGTTATCAAAGAAATGGGCCAGGGAAAACTGGCAATAGTAGTACACAATAATCCAGACCCAGATGCCATATCTGGTGCTATGGCCTTAAAAGAGATAGCAAAAAGCGTGGGTGTGGAATCTGAGATTATCTACAACGGTTTGATAGGACACCAGGAGAACAAAGCGTTTGTTAACCTGCTGGATATAGATATTGCGCGAGTGGAAGAGTACAACCCTTCCCAGTTCTCAAAACTTGCCCTGTTTGAATCTGCCATCCCGGGCACGAATAACCTGCTACCACCGGATGCGCATGTTAACATTGTCATAGACCACCATCCTGTTGGTACAACCGAAGTGAAAGCCGATTTTATAGACATACAGCCAGAAATCGGGGCCAGTGCCACTATAATGACCAGCTACCTTAAAGAACTGGGCATCAAGATCAGCAGTGAACTGGCAACGGCATTGCTATACGGCATCAGGGTGGATACCCAGGAATTTAAGAAGAATGCTACCCAGTCTGACCTGAGCGCAGCAGCTTTCCTGACTCCGCTGGTGGACCATGAAATACTGAGCCAGATAGAGACGCCATCCATGTCCACTGAGACACTTGACATCATGGGGCATGCCATAAAGAACAGGCAGGTGACCGGCAGTTACCTGATATCCAATGTAGGGTCAGTCAGGGACCGGGATGCTCTGCCCCAGGCAGCAGATTACCTGCTGAATCTTGAAGGGGTGACTACAACCATCATATTCGGACTGACTGAGGACACTATACACCTATCCGGACGGAGCAAGGATGTGAGGGTCAATGTAGGGGAAGTTATGCGTGAAGCTTTCGGTGAAGCATATGGCGGCGGACATGCCACGTCAGCAGGTGCACAGATACCGCTGGGTGTGTTCAGCGGTACAAAGGACAAACATACCCTTATGAAACTGGTCGAAGAAGCAGTGGTAAAGAAACTGTTCGAAGTTATAGGTGTGGAAATAGAAGACAAAGAAAAGGAAGAATGATTCATTCTTACCTTTTCTATTTTTCCTTTATTGTAGTACATAAAGTATAACTTTGTGTACTCAAGTAAATCCGACCGTATGGAGGATTTTCTTGTATTTATTTTTCAACCAGGTGCCGTAACATCCTTTCAAATGCCTGCGCTTTAACGGCTATGATGTCCAACGTCAGTGTGCCCTGGGATATACTGTAGACTATTGCGGTAGTTGATAGGACTGCGATAATCCCTAATACGATAATACTCGTAGAGCCTAATTCGAGGCCAGTGACCTTGAATGTATCACTGCGCCCGTCCACCTCGACCAGATAAGTACCGGACTTTGACCGGTTCATGTTAAATTGGATAGTAACAATCTCTCCGGGACCAAGTATCAGGTCATGGCTCGCTACATCTTCACCATTTACTTTAAGGTACATGGTCTGGGCTTCCCTGAGTGTTCCGAAATTGGAGGCTTGCACCGTAATGTTCACGTTCTCTCCAGGTTCTACTATTTTGGGTTTAATGGTTAGGTTCGAGAACACTAATTTAGCACCAGGGTCAGTGATGTCGATATCCTTTGTTGCATCCTGGTAGCCTGATTTAGATGCAGAGATTGTGAATGTCCCAACTTCATCAGGTGTATATGTAATGTTGCCGCTTGCGGGTGTGGTTCCCAGGTCCTTGTTTCCAAACTTGACCGATGCGCCGCTGATACCTGCGCCTTCAGAGGTCACTGATATAACGATGGACTCACCCCTGTCCACAACCAGCGGTGCGCTCACCATAAGCACTTTAGGCTGGTACAGGACTTCTATGTCATCGCTATCACTCTCATATCCTGACATGGAAGCAGTAACCGTAAATGAACCTGCATCCTCTGGAACATATACCAACTCACCGCTGGAATCGGTGGTACCAATTTCGGCATCACCAAATTTGATGGCAGCTCCCTTAACTTCATCTCCATCTGAGGTGACCTTAATGGTAAGGTCTTCATTCTGGTAGACGCTGCTGGGTATTTCGAGTTCAAGGTACAGGGGTTCTTCCACTATTACTTCTTTGAATGGATAGAATCGGACTGTACTATCGTCGGCAACTTTTATGTTGATATCACCCATTATGCTGATAGTATCGCCTTCTCCCAGGCTGAAACTATCATCCTTGTTTTTCATGACAATGGATGTTGAACTGGCTGATGTAACTTCCATTATGCCGTAAGAATCACCGTTTTCAACAGTGGTGAAACTTTCAGATATCTGGAAAATACCGTCTATGAAAACGGAATTTGTCTCCATACCCCTGAACACACTGTCAATATGGACAACAATGATTGGAATGTCGGTTTTATCGACCTCAATCTCATAAACATAATTATCACCTTCATTGGCAATATCAGTATCAATTTCCTCACCATCTTTCAGGATAGTAAACATAAGTGCGCCACCGGAGCGGCTAATCTCATCAATCCTCAGGCTGTACCCTTCCTGGAGTGGTAATGAATTTCCAATATACAGAGTGTGTCTTTTATCCTCGTCTATGAGTATTTTGGACAATTTGCCTTCGTCTACCAGACTTCTGTCACTGGATACGAATGCTGAACCACTCTTGTAGCCTGCGAAATATGTATCACCCATGAACCCGATGGACTGGAATTCATTCCACCCGTCCCCGCTATGCTCGAATTTCATATCAATTGGTTTGGTAGTATATGTCAGTTGATTTGCAGCAACTGTCCTGCCACTACGTCCTATGTGCAGGGTTTCATCCCCGTCACCGATATCGATATCGTACAGGAGTGCCTCAAAGTTAAAGGGTGTCCAGTCAAAGGAAGCGTCATCTGTTACCGTTCCCCTCAGTTCATAGGTGCCGGGTTCTGACATATCCACATACGGAGCGAACCGTAGTGTACTGGAATCGGCCACGATGATATTTATCTTGCCCATAAGGTTGAAATCATCACCCGCACCAAGACTCACACTGCGGTCATTCTTCATGGTAATTCCTGATGATGATGTACTGGATATTTCCATCTGTCCGAACTCATCACCAGGGTCAACATCGGTGTATGAATCAGATATCTGGAAGATTCCTTCGACTATCACTGTGCTGGTTTCTATTCCCGTAAAAACGGTCTTGATATAGATGGCAAGTATGGGAATATCCCTGGCGCTGCCAAGGTCTTTTTTATATACGAAAGTATCGCCCTCGGAAACGATGTCTTCTTTCACTTTGCCCCCGTCCTTGAACAGACCAACCATTACGGCATCTCCGCCAGAACCGAATTCAGTTATCATGAATTCATAGCCCTCTTCCAGTTCAAGGGCAGAGCCTGCATTTACCCTGTATCTATCATCAGTATCTAACAGCACCTTGCTGAGTTGTCTTTTTGCTAACAGGTTTTCGCTGGATGAAGCAAAAGTGGTGACATCTCTATAACCTGCAAAGTAGCGCTCTGCCATGAAACCTATGACATTATATTTACCCCAGGTGCCATATTCGAAATTAACAGGTATAGGGGATGTCTTGTAAATGATATCCCCACTGCCCAGAGAGCTATCAATATCTTCGATGGTTAGGGTCTCGCCACCTTCATCGGTATCAAGGTCGTAATAGAAGCCGCTGAAACTCTGGGGGTTCCAGGTGTAGGTTGTGGACATGCTGGCCGATTCGTCCCAGATGCGGTTGCCGGATTCAAAGGTTGCCGGGTTCACGGTGACGGTTTTCGGTGATGTTGTTTCAACCGAATTAACACCATCATCAGCCTCAAAATAGAATGAATAATCTGTTGATGAAGTAGACGCCGTCAAAGTAGTGATGTATTCATAAGTAATCCCGACATCAGGAGCATTAGAATCTGCAGCTGTCATTGCATGAGATGTCCCATCAATGTATATATCAACTGTACCGGTATCATTGTCGATGTCTTTATATTCCACCGTAAACCTGACCTTCAGCGGCGAAATACCGCTAGAGATGTTGGATTTGCCATTTGTCAATGTAGGTGAATGATTGTTGGCAATCAAAAATGTGTTATTTGATATATCACTTGTTGTCACGCTTCTATTATCAGTTGCTATCGCAATGATTTGATAGTTAGGACCATTTGTTATACCAAGGGTAGCCCAACTAACCTCATAGGTAGGACCAGTTGTTGCAGAATTAATCAAATTTTTATCTGTCCCGCCGTTGGTTGTGTAATAAAAGTCAACCTTCGTGATGGAACCATCCGGGTCATTGGCACTGGCTTTCAGTGTAATTGTACCATTTGATATTGTTTCATTTCCATTGGGCCAGATGACAGATACAATAGGCGGGACATTTGGAATGTTTATTACAGTAAAATTTGAATCTGATGTGTCGTTGGATGTTAATCCAAGATCATCTGTAGCAACTGCTTTAATGAGATATTGTGTGCCGTTTGGATATGCCGTTGTGTTCCAGTCATAAGTATATGGCGATGAAGTATCTGTTCCTGATGGAAATAGGGTCCAGTTACCTCCGTTATCTTCTGAATAAGAAAAGGTCACATCATTGACGCTTACATCATCTGATGCAGTTGCAGTTATGGTCACGTCATCAGATAATGTTTCCCCGCCATTTGGGTAGTCGACAGTAACAGTAGGTGGGATATTTGCCACGCTAATCATTGCATCGGATGTATCATTAGCTGTATCACTGTTATTATCTATAGCAATCGCTTTAATGGAATAATTGTTCCCGTTAGAAAATACAGTAGTGTCCCAGTCAAAATAATGGGACGTGCCAGAAACAGATGTATTTGTACCAATAAACATCCAACCACTACCGTTATCATTGTGGTAAAAATCTACATTCGTGATATACCCATCAGAATCTGTAGCAGTTGCTTCAAGCTCCCATGTCCCAAAAATCGAACCACCGTTAGGACTGATAACTGTAACATTCGGTAACGCCGCATGGACTGTGCTGGCCATCAAACTGATAAAAAGTAATCCGATTAAAAAATTCACTAACCTTTTCATAATACCATAACCTAATTCTTGTTCTATCTAATCATCTTCTAACATAAATACATCATCGTTTTTCATATCAACATCCATATAAGCCCTATATGAAGCAATCAATGTCCCCAGGAATATGGGTGCCATAAAGAACCCGCCAATACCCCCGACCAGCCCACCACCGATAAAAGCCAGCATAACCAACAGCGGATGGATATGCGATGCCCGGCCCACGATATATGGCTTCAACAAAAGCTCAGTAGGTGCATACAGCACCACAGCCGATACCACCATGAACAGCGCAGCATCATTAAGCCCGAACTCAAAATACCTCAATATAGCTATTGGTCCCAGCACCATCCACCCTGCGAATATAGGTATGAGCCCTGCAAGGAGTATCAGGGCAGACATTGCAGGTATGTGAGGCACATCGAATGCATAGAACACGCCTACAGACAATATGCTGGTAATCATCGCCGCATAAATATTGCCCAGAAAGATACCTGCGAGGATATAGTCCAGATGGTTCTTAAATGATTCAACAATCTGCAGTTTATCAGCAGGGACAACATCTATCATCGCCCTAACAAACTTTGAACCGTCCTTAAGCAGGAAGAAGCAGACAAAGACAGATATGATAACATTGAGAGCGAAAAATGCAAGTTTCATTCCTAATGAAAAAGGAATCTGTCCGAGCATGGGCAGTATGGTAGATGAAAGATTGAATACAGCCTCCTGTATCTGGATGTAGACCGGTTCCGGGATGTTTAGCTCCTTAATGAAATTGATTATTGAATCAATTAGCTGCTGCTGGTTCTGTGCCATGATTATCAACTGGTTGATAATCTCGACCATACCCAATCCCAAGATACCCATAAGCGGTGTGATTATGGCAAAAGTGGCCAGAATTACAGATAACCGCTCACCAACCCCTCGATTCTCAAGCCCCCGTTTGATTGGCCGTGCAATATAAGCGAATACAAGTCCCAGAATGATGCCGTCAAGCAGCGGGAGAACTATGTATCCAAAGATACCAAGTATAAAAAGAAGTATGATAGCCGCAACTATCATCCACTTATTTTCAATAATAACTGATATACCGTCTTTCTCAGGCATCCGTATTATCCATCCGGATTAATAAACAATCTAAGCACTAATAAATGTTAGCAATGAATT
>DAOWEE010000323.1 GCA_030638625.1 Methanosarcinales archaeon | reverse complement strand
CCAGGACATGCTACGCAGGGGACAGGACCGGCCACAACCTGCTGCATACTCTGCATGAACAGGTGTTGAGGGCTGGCATCAGGATATACAGGGAATGGCTGGTAACCAGGCTGGTAGTGGATGAAGGGAGATGTACCGGCTTTATCGCTATGCATACACCCGATTCAAAACTGGAGGCATTTCAGGCAAAGGCCACAGTCCTTGCCACAGGTGGGTACGGCAGGATATACCAGCGTTCCACCAATGCCATCATCAACCGGGGTTATGGCATAAGCCTGGCCTACCACGCTGGTGTCCCGCTGCAGGATATGGAATTCGTCCAGTTCCATCCCACCACTTTGTTGGGGAGTAATATACTCATGACAGAAGGTGCCCGAGGTGAGGGGGGATATCTCTATAATAAACTGCATGAGCGTTTCATGAGCAAATATGCCCATGATATGATGGAACTGGCACCACGAGACATTGTTGCCAGGTCTATCCAGACAGAGATCGATGAAGGCAGGGGATTTGACGGTGGGTATGTCCATCTTGATATTACCCATCTGGGTGAGAAGAAGATCGAAGAGAGATTGGGTGGCATCAGGCAGATATCCGTTGATTTTGCAGGTATCGACCCTGTAAAGGAGCCAATTCCGGTCCAGCCCGGACAGCACTATTCCATGGGGGGAGTTCCATGCGATAGTAACGGCGCAACCCCTCTGGATGGCCTGTATGCTGCCGGAGAGTGCGCATGTGTCAGCGTCCATGGGGCTAACAGGTTGGGCGGGAATTCACTGCTTGAAACCATCGTGTTCGGCAAGAGGGCAGGCGAGCATGGGGCGGGTTTTGTTTCAGGGATGACTATGCCGGGCGAGGACGCACATCTGGATGCGCTGGATAGTGAAAAGCAGGTCATATCAGACCTGATGGTGATGGGTGAAGGTGGTGAGAATTTTGCCATTGTCAGGGACGAATTGAGGTCTGTAATGCAGCAGGATGTAGGTGTGTTCAGGAACCAGGCCGGTTTGAAAAGGGCTGTTGAAACCATAAGGGAACTCAGGGAGAGGGGACGTAATGTGCGGGTGAAAAGCGGTGCAACGTCGTTCAACTTTGAACTGCTCAATGCCATTGAATTAAAAGGGATGCTGGAACTGGGCCAGGTCATTGCAGAAGGAGCATTGGCCAGGGAAGAGAGCAGGGGCGCCCATTACAGGACCGATTTCCTGGAGCGTGATGATGAACACTGGCTCAAGCATACTCTGGCCTACCAGACACCTGAAGGTCCCAGGCTTGAGTATAAGGACGTGACCATTACCCGGTTCCAGCCCAGGAGGAGGGAATACTGATGGTCAGGCTGAAGATAAGGCGGCAGGATGGTGTCAGGGTCTGGCATGAGACATTTGATGTGGAAGATACTCCTGGGATGAGCGTGCTGGAAGCACTGTTCTATGTGCAGGAGAGGCTGGACGGGGGCTTGTGTTTCAGGTATTCCTGCCGGGGTGCCGTTTGCGGGAGCTGTGCTATGCTTATCAATAAGCTGCCCAGGCTGGCCTGCCGCACCCAGGTGAGCGCGGTTAAGAACGAGATGAATGTGGATGCAGTGAAATGGGGGCCGCTGGCCAGACCCGTTGTCAAGGTGGCAAAGGATGAGATACTGGTCGAGCCCTTGCCCAACATGAAGGTCATCCGGGACCTGATAGTTGATATGGAACATTTCTATGACCTGCTGGATTACATCAAGCCGTGGATATCTGCTGGAGAGGAAGTGCCCGAAGGTGGTAACTTGATGAGTCCTGAGGTGGAGCAGAAGATTGAGGTCTATACAAATTGCATCCTGTGTGCTACTTGTCACGGCGCATGTCCGGTAGTGGGTAGGGATGAGACGTATCTTGGACCTGCTGCCCTTGCAAAGGCCTGGCGGTTCTACCTTGATCCAAGGGAGCAGGAAAAGGATAAGCATGCGAGGCTTGAAGCTGTGGATAACCAGTCTGGTGTGTGGGGCTGTGATGTGGTGTTCAAATGCACGGCTGTGTGTCCCAAAAAGGTTACACCTACACAGGGTATATTAGCACAGCGCAGGCAGATTCCTAAGAACAGGATAAAGAAAGTATTCACAAAGGGGAAAAATAGTGAAGATTAATACTTATACGGGAGCAGGTATGTGGTCCTGGGTTTTGCAGCGCATTACTGGTTTACTGTTGGTGGTGTACTTTATGGTGCACATGTGGGGTATGCATTTCAGGTTTGAGTTCAAGACTCCCTTTGATGGATTGTTCACATATGTGCTTTCAACGGAATTCTTCCTGGTAATACTTGTACTGATTGTGTATCATGGATTCAATGGTATCCGTTCTGTGACAATTGACCTGGTCGGGGGGATACGGCTGCAGCGCTGG
>DAOWEE010000316.1 GCA_030638625.1 Methanosarcinales archaeon | reverse complement strand
CTCCCTACTATCGGAATAAATATCAACAATGTACCAACCATATATACCTTCGTTGACAGTAATCCGCAGTACAATTATTTCAGGGAAGGATTACTTGAGGATGCAAATGGCAATATAATATTCATAGTACCATTAAACAGTTCATTGAATTATGGTTATGATAATTCTACATATTTCTTCCAGTTCATGGTCCCCAACAACCGCACAAATCCCTTCGTTTACAGTATGTATTATGTGCCAGCTGTCCAGAGCGTAGGAGGTGGCAGTAATCCCGGATTCTCAGGTTCACCAACGCCTACACCCACGCAAACCCCACATTCCACTTCAACGTCAGTCTCAGACCCAAATTATGTTGGTGCCAAAAGCAGTTCGGACAAGGAAACACTAAATGGGGATATTTCTGGTGACGATTGTGACTGCTACGTATTCGGTCTTAATTACGGCTCGTGGATACTATGCTGGCAATGGTGGGTATTGATATTTGCTGCATTATATGGGATTATACTATACATCATAAATATTCAATTTGTATCCCATATTGTTATTGCCGGTATTGGACAGGCAGGCCTGCTGGAAGGAATAAAACATCTCCCGATGGATAAAGTAATCAATGTCACAGGCAAAGGGATGCTGAACGGGAGCGCAACACCGGGAACTGTCAATGCAGAAGAGGTCCTGAAGGACTATGCAAAAGTGGCAGATAAAGAAGTTGAAATGAATGATATATTCAGTTCAGCCAGGGACATTGTTTCTTTAATCCAGTATGAGAAAGATCAGTACCGTAAAGTGTTTTTGAACCTGACCGGTGCAACTGGAGACCTTAAATTCGCAAGTTATATTGCGGCAGTAATTTCAGGTACCCGGGTATATTCTACACATTCGTTAGGTGATGGAAATGATCTTACCAACATCGAACACAAGATTACCAGTCCGTTTTACCCTATATCAGAGCCGTTTAGATACCAGCTCAAACTGATGTATGAACTGGGTACTGGTGAAGCGGGTTCCCTTGATGAACTTATGCAGAGAATCCATCCAGACTTTAAGAAGGGAAGTAAGGAATATATCCAGAAAAAAGAGACAATGGATGACTACATGCGAATTCTGGATGAAAACGGATTCATAGAAATTGTCGATAACGGTGAAACTAAGACCATAATGCTGAGCAAACAAGGTCTGAAGATGTGGGGGGAAAATGAATATGAGTAAAAGGAATGTTCATACATCAAAATTGTACGGAAAATATTGGATTGTTGCAATAATTGTTTTGGCGATACCGTTTATCGGTTTTTTTGACCTGCTGGGTACTCCCAAAAATTGGGTAATTGGAATAATCGCAGAAGTTTTATTTTTATTATATTTATCAATTAGAATAATAAAAATGTACAGTTACGAAGAGTTGTAGCCCTGAAAGATGTTATCAGATATAATATCCAGAACAATATCCACAATAAAGTCAAAAATTGTATCAGAAATAGTACCAGATTGTACTATAATCATCAATATTCTCGCCATCCTGGTACAGCCGTTCCAGATAATCGTAAATGGATACATCCACATAATTGTAGGGTTCTACCAGTTCAAGGTTGGACTCCCATGGATAAAAACGATATACTCGCTTGCCGTCTGGCAATATCATAATTACCTCGTGGTCCTGCCACGCCCGCAGGTGTGACTTGCCAAGTTTTGGAACATTGAACACCGATTCATCGGTCCTCTCCAGTCCAGGGAGAAGCCTGGCTTCCTCTTTTCGTTCCTGCTCTAACCTTGAGATCGGAACCCGGTAATCTATGGTCTCATCCTTGCCCTTGGTGTTGAAAGTATAATACGGGTCTATTCCGGATTTCTTCATGGTTTTGCGCAACAGGCAAGATTCAAATTTCTTGCTGTTATAATAAGTAAATACTTGCTGGTTGTAGATGTTAATACCCTGTTTCTTGATATTTGAAGTAACATCCACTACATCTGGAGTAATTTCAGTGGAGTGCTGGAAATGTGTCATCAGGCATAATTCCTGTTCACCCGGGCGATTATATTTACTGAATACATCCAAGAGGCCGTCAGTGAACCGGAACGGAAGCGTGACCAGAGTCCTGCTTCCTATCCTGATACGCTCAACATGCTCGATATCTGATATTTTCCCCAGCAACCAGTCAAGATAAGAATCGTTCAGTGTTAATGGGTCCCCTCCCGTAACCAGTACTTCGCTGATATGTGGGTTATCCGCCACCCAATCAATGGACTTTGTAATCACATCTTTGGTTATCTCGCTTTCATTGATGGTCTCGAGTTCCCAGTTGCGCTGGCAATAAACACATATTTGGGGGCATGATTTGTATGGTTTGAGTATAAGTATTCTGGGATATCTTCGCGTGATGCCTTCAATGGGGCTGGTCGATTCCTCTTCCATGAAATCCATGCTGATTCCCATTTGTTTGCTTTCATAGAAATTCGTACAATAATTCGCACTGGGAAGCACCTGTGCCCTTATGGAATGG
>DAOWEE010000334.1 GCA_030638625.1 Methanosarcinales archaeon | reverse complement strand
TATTGGATAGGATTTGGAGGACGTTACGTGGCAGACCATAAATACGTATATTTTTTCGGCGGAAAAAAAACTGAAGGCAATGCTGGAATGAGAAACCTGCTTGGCGGTAAAGGTTCCCATCTGGCCGAGATGGCAAACCAGGGAATACCGGTCCCTCAAGGGTTTACTTTAACTACTGAGGTATGCACAGCATATTACAATCACCAGCAGCATTATCCTGATGGAGTAGAAGAACAGGTAGTTGAACAACTTTCAAAGCTGGAGAAAGAAACGGGCTTTAAATTCGGCGACCATGATAAACCTTTATTGTTATCTGTCAGGTCAGGTGCCCGGATATCCATGCCAGGCATGATGGATACCGTGCTTAACCTGGGACTTAACGACAGGACTGTGGCTGGTCTTGCACTGGAAGCCGACGAAAGGTTTGCCTATGACTGTTACAGGCGTTTCATCAATATGTTCGGAGATGTGGTATTAAGCATTGAACATAAGGAATTCGAGAATGTCCTGGACGCCAAGAAGGCTGAACTGAATGTAACCAATGACACCGAACTGGACACTGAAGCCCTCAAAGACGTGGTGGTAAAATACAAGGCACTGGTCAAATCAAAGACCGGTGAGGATTTTCCAGAGGACCCAATGGACCAGTTGTGGAAGGCTATCAATGCTGTTTTCGATTCATGGAATACTAAACGGGCCATTAAGTACCGGAAGATAAACAATATCCCTGATGAGTGGGGCACTGCCGTGAACGTGCAATGCATGGTCTATGGTAACATGGGTGAAAATTCAGGTACTGGCGTAGCATTCACACGCAACCCTTCCACTGGCGAGCGAAAGTTCTATGGCGAGTATCTCATGAATGCCCAGGGCGAGGATGTAGTGGCAGGTATCAGGACTCCACATCCAATTGAGACTTTAAAGCAGGAAATGCCCGAAGTATATGCCCAGCTTGAGGACATCAAGGAACGGCTTGAACATCACTTTAAGGAAATGGAAGATATCGAATTCACCATTCAGCAGGGCAAACTCTACATGTTGCAGACCCGAACCGGAAAACGTACTGCAGCGGCAGCGGTCAAGATTGCTACTGATATGTTAAATGAAGGCCTAATAACCAGGGAAGAGGCCCTGCTCAAGGTGGAACCAGAGCAGTTGGACCAACTCCTTCACCCCATGATAGACCCAAATGAAACAGTGGAATCCATAGCAAAAGGATTACCTGCTTCACCGGGAGCTGCTGTGGGTAAAGTAGTATTTACTGCCGAACATGCCGAGGAGATGGCCCAGGTAGGCGAGAAAGTGATTCTGGTGCGTAACGAGACCTCACCTGAGGATATTGGCGGGATGCATGTTTCCCAGGGCATACTGACAGTTCGTGGCGGTATGACGTCCCATGCAGCAGTGGTGGCCAGAGGTATGGGCAAGTGTTGCGTGGCAGGATGCGGTGCCATCCGGATAGATGAAGATAACAATCTGTTCAGTGTGAATGGTCATACAGTCAATGAAGGAGATTATATCACCCTGAATGGCACTACTGGTGAGATTATTTTGGGACAGGTAAAGCTCATAACTCCTGAAGTAAGCAGTGAAATGGAGACCATACTTAAATGGGCAGATGATGTGAGAACTCTTGGTGTCAGGACCAATGCAGATACACCTAAAGACTCCCAAATAGCCAGGGATTTCGGGGCAGAAGGAATCGGCCTGTGCCGTACTGAACATATGTTCTTTGGCGATGAGCGAATCACCATAGTACAGGAGATGATACTGGCCGAGACCGAAGAGGGAAGAAAGGTTGCCCTGGATAAATTGCTGCCCATGCAGCGTGGCGATTTCAAAGGCATTTTTGAGGTAATGAAAGGATATCCGGTAACTATCAGGCTGCTGGACCCGCCCTTGCATGAATTCCTACCCAAACATGATGAACTGATGGAAGAGTACAGGGAATTGAAAGCTTCCGGCGATGAAAATAAACTCCATGAAGTACAGAAGTTGATGAAACGTGTGGAATCACTCCATGAGTTCAACCCCATGCTGGGACATCGTGGCTGCAGGCTGGGTATCACTTATCCTGAGATATATGAGATGCAGGTAAGGGCCATATTTGAGGCAGCCTGCGAACTGGCAAAGGAAGGATATGATATCGTTCCTGAAGTGATGATACCCCTGGTGGGGCATATCAACGAGTTCAAGATAACCAAAGAGAGTGCCGTGTCGGTGGCAAAGCAGGTCATGGATGAGCAGGGCGTGAAATTGGAATACCTTATCGGTACCATGATAGAACTGCCGAGGGCCGCCATTACTGCTGATGAAATTGCAACTGAGGCCGAGTTCTTCAGTTTCGGTACTAATGACCTTACCCAGACCACATTTGGCTTAAGTCGTGATGATGCAGGCAAGTTTTTACCCTATTATGTGGAACACGGCATACTTGAGATTGACCCCTTTGTGGCAATCGACCAGCAGGGAGTAGGTCAGCTTGTCCAGATTGGTGTGGAGAAAGGTCGATCAACCAAGCCGGACCTGAAGGTTGGTATATGCGGCGAACACGGCGGTGAGCCCAGCAGTGTGATATTCTGCCATAACATCGGGCTGGATTATGTGAGCTGCTCACCATTCAGGGTGCCAATTGCCAGGCTGGCAGCGGCTCATGCTGTGTTGAAAAGGGATGAATAGCATTAACAAAAATATTAATGCCTTTGAAAGCAAATCCTGAACTGAAGGTATATTATGCCCGAGATTATTGAATGTGAATCTGGTTCGCATCCTGTTGTGGATGTTCATGGCAAACCCCTTGAGGTAGGAAGTCCTGTAAGATATGGTGGGACAGGTACTTCCGGACATGTGACTGAGATTATTTGTGACTCTGAAGGTGCCTGGGCAGTTATAGATGCTACTGACCTATTGTACAAGCTGGAATCACTCACTTTACTCAGTGAACTGAAAGAGAAGGAAGAGATGGGAGAACGGCAATTCTCGAAAGAAGAGATTCAGGAAGTGCTGGAGAAAGCTGAAGACGAGGCAAAAGAAGCCAGACTGGACGATTCCAATCTGGAAGCTGGCGGATAGTCACTCAGCATGGCACGTATTGGTGTCGTTATCCACGGACCTTCAGTTATCGATTCCGGGAGGGGCCACAGAGTACTTGAGATACTTTCAGGTATGGGTGAGGTCAGGGCTGTACTTGGCGGTACTATGGGCAGGGCAGCCGTGATTGATGCGGGACTGGAAGATGTTATTGATATCAGCGTTAGCCAGAGGCCCAGTGAATCTGTCCTGAATCTTGGTGCTTGTTGTGATACGGTGCTGTTGGTCAATGAAGGCAAATGTGCAGAATCGGGATTTGCTTTCGGGCGCATGGTATTTGAAAAACTTGGTTCTTTTAGGGTACCATTGATACAGGTGGAATTCTCAGGGTCTGGGGACGACAGGTTTGTATTGATTCCGTGGACTGAAATGAAAGATTACCTACCCGCGCTTGCCTTGCTGGACGAGCTTGCAAATGTACTGGACGCCAGGGTGGTTGAACCGCCCAAATCCCATATATGCCTTGAGGTAAAAGGAGACATTGTAAGGAGGGGAGTTGCGGGCGTAAGGCCCGGCGAATACGTGACTTTCAATGGTATCGTAATCGGGAAGGCTTTGTCTAATGAGGTGTGTATCGTTGCCAGGAATGGCGAGATTATTGAACTTCAGGGCGGCAGGCTGAAAACCCACGGTGTTGAGAAACTGGAGCATGTTGACCTTTCAACTGCTATTGTGAGGTCAGGTCCGCTCAGGACTGCTGATGTAACCCCAAGGGTACTGGAGCACAAGGTATCAGGAATTGCGGT
>DAOWEE010000021.1 GCA_030638625.1 Methanosarcinales archaeon | reverse complement strand
TTTCCCTGACATTGATTACAAAACCAGATACCATATCCGACACCCATATTGTTAGCTTTTCTTGATAGTAATTATAAAATAGTCGCCTGTATTTTCAAAGGACAGTATTTCATGGCCATGCATCCGGCACCACTGGGGTATGGTCTCCCTTGCAGTTTCATCATCAGCTGTCACTTCCAGTATGCTCCCTGATGGGATGTCCTCAAGTTTGCGTTTTGTGTGGAACAGCGGGATGGGGCAGAGTCGCCCCTTGGTATCCAGTTTATCCATATCAGCACCAGCCGTATTCAATTGTACGGCTATTTGCCATAAATAGTTTCTGCGCCCTCATTCCTTGCCCGTGTAACAAACACTTTCCCCCCAATAGTTGAATCCAGATATTCGGCAACGGCCGTCTCCACTCCCCCCGGCTCCTCAGCCACAGCATATACCGTGGACCCGAATGAGCTCATACCGACACCGCAGGCGCCCTGCTCCCTATAATCTCCATGCTCCGCCTGACCTCCCCGTCTTGCAGGCCCACCTCACGCTGGGACGAAGCACCTTTCAGGTCAGGAATGTCCACAAACAAATTTATGGCATTACAATAAATATTGGGAAAGCATGATAGAAGAAAAATTCATCAAATCACTACTTATTTTTTGCTTAATCCTTATAACAATATTTTCAGGTTGTGTCGACTCAAAAGAGGCATACGAAGAAACCCGGCAAAGCCGTCTTGAATACCGTATATCAATAAATCCTTCTGAAACCATTGGTGATATCGACGTGCCTAAAGAAACAATATATGATGTAAAAATTCTCTTACCTTATCCGGTTTTGTACGGAACTGCCATTGAATTCGAAGGGGTATCAAAGCCTGACAATTGGGATATAAAGGTGGTAGAAACAGAATTTGGAAAGATGCTTGAACTTACTGCTGACCAAATATCACCTGAAGTGTGGTCAACTCCGGTTGAGATAAAACCGGGAGAAGAACCGCCAGAAACAGGGGCTAATACACCAGTGGACCGTAACGAAATTGTATTCTCCATGCAACTGGAAAGAGAAATCGGTACTATGGACCCTATCGGGACTGAATATTTACTTAATCCAAAGTACAATATTTCTGAAATTCCGTGTAATCGTGAAGATGCTAAAAACTTTAAGAACATTAACTGCAACAATTATGACACTAAAATATTTGTTAGCTACAATTCTTCTGACAATGCAAGCCTATCAATCAATGCATGGTTCACAGGTCAAAATATATGGTTTAGTGGCGGATGGAGGTTGAACAAGTTCAATGATTATATTTCGCCTGTTTATCTAAATGGTAATCAGGATAACTGGGTAAATGCCACAGGAAATCTGGTAACTGGCCAGGGTATTTACTTGAGTTAGTATGAATCTCGTGTGATACCTATTTGTCACAAACAGTTTTTGCACCCGTATTCCGTGCCCGTGTAATAAACACCCGCCCCCCGATTGTGGAATCCAGGTATTCGGCCACAGCCGTCTCCACTCCCCCTGGCTCCTTAGCCACAGCATAAACCGTGGGCCCGAACGAACTCATACCGGCACCGCAGGCCCCCTGCTCCCTCATAATCTCCATGCACCGCCTGACCTCCTCACTCTGCAGGCCCACTTCCCGCTGCTTGAATCCCACGTCCTGGATGCGGTTTACTGCATCCCCGAATGCATGCATATCTCCCTCCACCACTGATGGTAGCATCTCCATCAATATGATATGGGACACGGCCTGCACTTCCTCCAGTGGCAGGGGGCAGTATTGCTTGAATATGTCCACCTCGCGCTGGGACGAAGCACCTTTCAGGTCAGGTATTGCCACCACAATGGGCCAGTCAGGAAAATCATGCCTGAACAGCACGGGTCCGGGCGGCACCCTGCTGGCAGCTGAAGGCGAGAATGCACCCTTGTCAGCAAATCGGTGTCCGCCGTCCACAATGAACCCGCCGTGCTCAAAGGACTCCACACCGATACCTGACGTGCCGCCCCGGCCCACTTTTGCAGCCACTTCCCGCACGCTAAGCCCAAGGTCGAACAACACATTGACGGCCCAGCCCGCAGCCAGTGCGCTCTGGGTGCCGCTGCCCAGCCCCACATGGTCAGGGTATGCGTCCTCGATTGTGATATGAATGCCCCTGCCTTCGGGAATGAGGATTTCAGTTGTGGTTTTTATGCGTTCCAGGTCGCCTCTGCCTGT
Organism: Methanosarcinales archaeon; assembly: GCA_030638625.1. Lineage (GTDB taxonomy): Archaea > Halobacteriota > Methanosarcinia > Methanosarcinales > Methanocomedenaceae > Methanocomedens_B. The sequence continues at coordinate 3,441 of DAOWEE010000021.1, read as the reverse complement.
GACAAACACGCCCTCGTTTGTTTCCTCAGCCGTTAGTTTCATGGACGGCTCATCCAGCGTCAGGCCGACACCGCCATCCACCCTGCCCAACGACCCGTTCAGGTCGATAAGGGTGATATGCAGCCGGGAGGGGGTGGTTATCTGTATCATTACAGATAATGACAGTGCTGTTTCATTATAAAACTTAGGAAATGAGTATTACCAAGGAATTGTATATATTCATCCATGAGCGGGCATGAGCACGGCTCAGACCACAGGCCTGACATGACAGAAAAGAATCTCAGGTATGCCATCTATGCCACATCAACCATTTTCATACTTGAGGCGGCAGGCGGATTGTATGCCAACAGCCTTGCCCTTTTAAGCGATGCGGCCCACATGTTCATGGACGTATTCGCACTGGTCCTGACCTATGCCACCATCCAGATAGCAAAGAAACCGTCCAATCACCGGGTAACCTACGGTTACCACAGGCTCGAAATATTCTCGGCACTCATCAACGGGTTCACGTTAATCATCATCTCGGTATTCATTGCCAGGGAAGCATATTTCCGGTTGCTTGAACCACCCGAGGTCAGGGGGATGGAGATGCTGGCAGTAGCAGCAGTGGGTTTGATGGTCAACCTGTGGGTGACCACACGGCTACACGGGCACCACGACTTGAATGTCAGGGGCGCATACCTGCATGCACTGGGCGATACCCTGAGCAGCGTAGCAGTCATTGCAGGTGCCCTTATCATCCTGTTCACTGGCAGCTTAATTGCTGACCCGGTGCTGAGTTTCATAATCGTGGCCGTCATACTGCTGGGTTCTGTCAGGCTCATTACCGATTCCATCCACATCCTGATGGAATCCGCACCCAGGCACATTGACATCAATGAACTGGTTGAAGCAGTGAATTCCATTGAGGGCGTGAAGGATATTCACGATATCCATTTGTGGAGCGTATGTTCTAACGTACATGCCCTAAGCGCCCATATTCTGGTTGAAGAAATGCAGGTATGTGAAACTGCCACCTTGATTGATGCCATTAACAAAGTACTGTCAGGGAAATTTAATATATCCCAGACCACATTCCAGTTTGAGAGCATTGAATGCGGCAGACTCCTCATACATGGAGTTGAACATTAAGACATCAGGAGTTTATACCAGTCAGGAAGTTGAATCATGGCCCCTAAAAAAGACAGACATGTAATGGAAGCACTGGGCAAGACCAGGGTAGTGGTAGAGGACGGAAAAGTCGTAGAGGTCGGGCAGCCGCAAACTGATTATTGCCCCATCTTTGCCAAGGTCAGGAATATCATGCAATTCACACCCGAATCCGTGAAAGGCAACATCGAGTTCAGGATAGAGGATTTCGGGATGTTCACTGCCAGGCGTGAGATAGAGATGGAGATTTTTGTAGGTTTCGGCGCCAGCGAGACCTTCATGACCGCACTGAACAGGGGATTACTGGATGCCTGCGTTACGGCCTGTGAAGGTGCGGGTACAGTTATCACCAGCAGCCCAACCCTGGCACAGGGTATAGGCAGCAGGATATCCGGACTGGTCGAAACCACGCCTATTCCAGAACTCATTAACCGCATAGAAGAGGCGGGCGGGACAGTACTTGACCCTGGAACGGCTGCCCTGGACCAGGTGTCAGGCGTGGAGAAGGCCATTGCAATGGGACACAGGCGCATCGGTGTATCTGTGGTATGCTCAGCAGACGTCAGGAAGATGCACCAACTTGAGAAGGAACATGATGTGGAGATTATCACTTTTGGGGTGCACGTTACTGGTATGGGTCACGAGGAAGCTAAGGAGTTAATCAATCTGGTGGATATAACCACAGGCTGCAGTTCAGGTTCCATCAGGGAACACATAAAAGGATATGCACTGGCTCAGTTCGGTACTGCCATACCCATCTTTGCCATCACCCAGCGTGGCAAGGAAATGTTGCTTGAACGTGCTAAGGAAGTCACTGACCCGGTACTCATCAATACCATGAAACTGCCGGTACTGCCTGATAACAAACAGCCAAGACCATTAATTTAGTGATGGACTTTGTAAAACTAAGATAAGTTAATAAACTATAATGTTTAATAATAAACTAAGGCAAAGGTCGAGTGGAGTTTATCCCCTCATATCCCGTTCATAACCCGGCTTTTGCCTAATTCTTTTAATATTTTTCCTGAAAATCAGGATTTTATTCCAGACCGTAATGTTTGATGTTCCATTCAGCAATGGCCTGTATCTTTGCTATGGCTTCATCCCCGCCTTCCATGGTGAACAGGTGCTTGAACCTGCCCTGTGCTTTCAGGTATTCTTCCACAGGTTTTGGCTTTTTCACCTTCCTGACCTTGGTTATCTCACCATCTTCCTGTTCGTACATGGGCCATAGTGCGGTTTCAACTGCCAGTTTACCAATCTCCACAGTCTTGGAAGTATCGAACCTCCAGCCAGTGGTGCAGGGTGCATGGGCATGAATGTAAGTGGGACCTTCAATGTCTACGGCCTTTTTGACCTTGCGCATCATGTCCTTGGGGTAGGAGATGGACGTGGTGGCCACATAGGGCGAACCGTGTGCTGCTATAATGGCGGGCATGTTCTTTTTGGGCCTGGGATTGCCGAAACTCTGGCTGCCAGCCGGGCTGGTGGTGGTTGATGCATTAAATGGAGTGGCTCCACTGCGCTGTACGCCTGTGTTCATGTATGCCTCGTTATCAATACACACATATGTGATATCGTCACCGCGCTCGAAAGCACCTGATATTGCCTGCATACCGATATCCACAGTAGCGCCGTCGCCGCCCATAGCCACGACTTTGGTATTACCTTTACGTCCCAGGGCCCGCAATGCCGCCTCAATACCAGTGGCAACAGCCGCAGCATTCTCGAACAATGAATGTATCCAGGGCACTTCCCAGGCTGACTCGGGATATGGTGTGGTCATTACTTCCAGGCAGCCGGTGGGATTTATCACTATGGCATCGTCACCTACTGCTTCCAGCACAAAATTGGCTGCCATTGCATCACAGCAGCCCGCGCAACCCCTGTGTCCGGGTGCAAGTCTGCTCATAAGAGTTCACCCCGCAAATCAGCATATTCACTCTCAACTGTCACGCCCGAGTGTATCACCTGTTTGGCCTTGTCAATTATCATCCTGATGTTCCTCCTTGGGATATCCCGGCCGCCGTGTCCCAGCATGAAACCGATGACAGGCGTATTAATATCTGTATTGTACAGACATGATTTTATTTCAGTCAATAATGCGCCTTCGTTAAGCCCAAGCGAGATATTCTTGTCCAGTGTCACGATAACAGCGGCATCTGCCACAACCTTGCGGATAGCATCCACAGGGAAGGGCCTGAATGACCTGACCTTGACCAGTCCGACCTTGACGCCTTCGCTACGGGCACGGTCTATCACGTCTTTGATGGTACCGACAACGGAACCCAT
>DAOWEE010000036.1 GCA_030638625.1 Methanosarcinales archaeon | reverse complement strand
GAAGGACTGGCTAAACTTGAAGGTACCATTACTTCGCTGGCTGAGGCTGAAGGATTGAGTGCACATGCTGAGGCTGTGAGAAAAAGATTGCAGTGACATCAGCCCGGCAGCGTCTGTTTTTTCACGAAACGTTTAAATAACTTTAGAAGTAAATATTGTCAGGTGAATACTATGGGAAACTCTAATAAATCGCTTATTAATCTTATTGTAGGAATTGCACTGGTTGTAATAGGTATTGCATGGTATGTTATTGATATTCCATTCCTGTCTTCATATCTGGACAACCCGATTACCTTCAGCCCATTCTGGAAGATACTTGCAATCTTTGCAATAGGTCTGTTTGGTATCTGCGTCTTTTTTGTAGGTCTTATCCTTGCCTGGATGGGATGGGATGACTACAAGATGGAAAAAGAAATGTCTGCCTCAAAAGAGCCTGAAGAAGACTGGGATAAAGAAGAAGCCGAAGAGGAAGAGATAGAAGAAGAAGTTGAAGAAGAGGCTGAAGAGGAAGAGACTGAAGAAGAAGTTGAAGAAGAGGCCGAAGAGGAAGAGACTGAGGAAGAAGTTGAAGAAGAAGCCGAAGAGGAAGAGACTGAGGAAGAAGCTGAAGAAGAGGCTAAAGAGGAAAAGAATGAGGAAGAAATTTCTGCCAAGGAAGCTGAACTTGAAAAGGAACTCAGGGCAGAGATGGAAAAGGAGAAGACAAAACCTGAATTCGTATGCGATATTTGTGGCAAGGCCGTGAAGAGCAAAGCCGGACTGGCCGCCCATAAGCGGGTACACAAATAATCTCAGGAGAGTACAATCCTCTCCACATACAGGTTCCTGTCCCCCAGCAGGGGGACATTAAAATCATTTGTCATTGTCACCCTAAGGGTATGATTGCCTGCGCCGAGCACCACATTCCCAAAGGGTACATCTATTTTTGATGCGCTTGCAATTTCTTTATCGCCCATTATCATACCATCAATCTCAATTCTGCAAATTGCCCATTTCTCTGGGAAAAGGGGCCAGTGTGCCTCTGTACCCCAACCACTAAAGGTGACGCTGTACACCGCATCATGTTTAGTCTCGAAATCCGCACTTAATTCATAGTCAGGACCGGTGCCCGGTGATGACATAATCCAGTCATTGAACTCAAATAACACAGGCGGCAGAGTGAAAACGACCTCAGCGCTGCCGTCATGCAAACCAGGCAAGCGGGCTGTAACCACACCCAGCCCCAATTCTCCAGAGGTTATGGTAGTACTGCCGCTGCCGTGGGAATTGGTTATTACCTGGTCTGAATTCAGGTTCCCGCGTGAACTGCTCATATTAATAACCCGGCCCTCGGCCTGCACATTGTAACCCCTGCTGTCAATGACCTGCACACTGACCCTGGCAGCCGTCACCTCATCGGCAGGCACTGAATCCGGGTGAGTTGACACCAGCAGGCTATGAGGCAGTCCGCCTGTATTGTCCGGTCTTATGTATGCATCCACATCATCTGTCAGGTAGGACAGGGTGTAGGTGTCACCCCTGCCATATACCAGTTCAAAGGTCACCGACTGGCTTCCTCCCCTTATTACCAGGGCCTGATGCAGTCCGTCCACCACATTTGGTGTCCAGCGGCCGCCAGACAGTACGCCCTCTCTCAAACGTACCGAATCGTCAAGTTTGACAAGTGTCTTACTGCCGCCCGTCAGTTTGTAATATATGACGTTACCATCGTCAGTCTCAAGTCCGGGCGGCGTATCAGTGAGTATGCCGTTGTTGTCAGGGTCAGGGTCTACTCCGAAGCACAGGTACTCAAGGCTGTCAGGCAGTACAAGGTCAAAGCTCCTGATATTCCCTATGGGGGCATAAGGGTCACCCAGGTCCCGGGCATACCCTGATTGCATCTGCTGGAAAGATGTTTTCAATTCACCCATCTGCCGCTCCATTAATGCTGCATCCATCGGGGGTCCGGCGTTTTTCAGGCCCACTGCTACCATTGCAATGATAACGCCTACCAGAACCAGGTAGACTATAAGTTTCAAAGGAACGGTGTCTATACCCTGTTCATCTTTCCACATTTTTACACCTGCCCGCCGCAAAATATGATAACGTATATATATCAGTTG
>DAOWEE010000203.1 GCA_030638625.1 Methanosarcinales archaeon | reverse complement strand
GTATAGCGGCCATAGCGGAGGGGAAACTCCTGTACCCATCCCGAACACAGTAGAAAAGCCTTCCCACGTTCCTTATTGTACTGAGGTGCGAGAGCCCTTGGGAACTCTGGATCGCTGCTATGCTCACTCTATCTTTTATTTAATTTGTTGAAACTCGATTAGCTTATTTTCCATATGGGTGTTGCTGACTTAATAGATACTTCTATACCAAAAAGTCGTATCCATCCGTGTCTGAAAAATAACTTGAAAATGTTGAAGTGCCTCCTTAGCCATAGAAGAAATAATAAAATACTTTGAGGATGTTTTAGGCAGTGAAATAAAATGAAATCAATAGTAACAGGCGGCGCAGGATTCTTAGGTTCACACCTTTGTGACCTTTTGCTCGAAAATAAACATGAGGTCATTTGTATTGACAATCTTGTAACAGGGGATACAAGGAATATCGACCACATCAAGTCTGATAAATTCACATACCTGAATCATGATATTACAAACCCCATCTATTTCGGGGATAAGATAGATTACATTTTTCATCTGGCATCTCCGGCATCCCCTATTGATTACCTTGACCTGCCCATCCAGACGTTGAAGGTCGGGGCACTGGGTACGTATAATATGCTGGGGCTGGCGATAAAGCAGGAAGCACGGTTTTTACTGGCGTCCACTTCTGAGGTTTACGGGGACCCGCTTGTGAACCCGCAGCCTGAAACCTACTGGGGCAACGTGAACCCGATTGGCCCACGTGGGGTGTATGATGAGGCTAAGCGGTATGCTGAAGCAATAACAATGGCGTATCACCGCGCTCACGGGATTGATACAAGGATTGTGCGGATATTTAATACATATGGGCCAAGGATGCGTGCTGGTGATGGGCGGGTGGTGCCTAATTTTATAAACCAGGCGCTGAAAGGTGAGGATATTACGGTGTACGGGGATGGGGACCAGACGCGGTCGTTCTGTTATGTTTCTGATCTGATTGATGGGATATATCGGTTGATGATGTCGGATTTTGTGGAGCCTGTGAATCTTGGAAATCCAGATGAGATGAGCGTGCTTGAGTTTGCAAAGAAGGTTATTGAGATTACCAATAGCAGCTCAAAGATTGTTTTTGAGGAGCTGCCGGTGGATGACCCCAAGGTCAGGAGGCCGGATATTTCAAGGGCTATGGATGTACTGGGGTGGGAGCCGAAGGTTGGGTTGGGGGAAGGGTTGGGGAAGACGGTGGAGTATTTCAACTCCACTCTATAAACAGGGTTACGACATTAGCTTCTGGTAAATTCGACCGACTTCCCTGTGGTTGCTGATTCCAGAGCAGCTTCTGCCATCACTACTGCATGCAGCCCAATAGTGCCATCAGAAATAGGTTTTGTCCTATCATTTATACATTTGACAAAGTGGCGGAGTTCTTCTTTCAAAGGTTCAGCGTATGGAATTGGTATAGTATATGACCCTTCGTTCTCAACATTAAATGTTGTATTGCCATTGAAGTCCTGCTCTGCGACGCGAATGTCGAATATCTGGAGTTCTTGGGGTTTAAGATAATCGATCTTCGCAGTTTTCTCGGAGCCTACCACCACAAGGTCACGCTGCTTTCCGTATGCAGCTATAAGCCAGCTCTCAAACGCATATGCCCTTGTGCTGCCAAAGTCCATTGTGATCATGGCTGTTTCTTCAATATCAGTCTGCAAGCATTGGCTTGCAGCGGTAAATATGCTGTATGGATATTCCCTGTCCATCAAGTAGCAAAACATATCTACTTCATGGATACCAAGTGCGTATATAACACCCATATCCTTACGAGGTGCGCCAAAGGACAGGCGGTTACTTGAAATATGTTGTATCTTACCGAACTCACCAAGGTCAATCCTGTGTTTCAGTTCCTTTACTGCCGGATGGTGCCGGAAAATATGTCCCACCATAAGTATCTGACCAGTATCTTCTGATATTTCCACAAGTTTCTTTGCCTGAGCAGAGTCCATTGTCATGGGTTTTTCCACAAGCACGTCTTTGCCTGCTTCCATAAACTCTTTTGCCAGCTGGAAATGGGTCGCAGAAGGGGTAACGATACTAACAGCATCCACCTTTGGGTCTGAGATTAGTTCCTTATAATCGGTTAAATATTCAATGTTAAAAGCTTCACCCAATTCCCGGGCACGTTTTTCATCCAGGTCGCATATCTTCACATTATCTATTACACCCTCATCTGCCAGTTCGCTGTACGTGCGCACATGGTTCTTGCCCCAGTATCCGGTGCCGATTACGGCGATGGAAGTCATTTCACCCACTCCTGTATTTTTTCTGCTACATATTCTATCTGTTCATCTGTCAATTGTGGGTGCATTGGAAGTGATAATATCTCATCAACACATGCATCAGTTACAGGAAGGTGTACATCGCCTGCTTCCATGCAGGGCTGTTTATGCACGGGCACTGGATAATGTATGCCAGTACTGATGCCCTGCTCGTTCAGGTATTTACTGAGCCCGTCACGGTCCTGGGTCTGGATGACATATAAGTGATAGACGTGTTTTGCCCATTGAGCCTCTGCTGGCGTTTCAACCATCCCTTTTAAAAGTTGGGTATACTTTGCAGCTGCATGCCTTCTGCTGTCTGTCCATTCATTCAGATGCATCAATTGTTGACGGCCAACTGCAGCCGGTATTTCGCTGAGACGCAGGTTCAGTCCCAGCATTTCATGAAGGTATTTATCAGTACGGCCGTGGTCCCTGAGCATGGATATTTTCTGTGCAAGTTCTTCGTTGTTGGTGGTTACCATGCCCCCGTCGCCTGCCACAGTCATGTTCTTGGACGGGAAGAAACTAAATACTGCCAGATCACCTATTGAGCCTGTTTTATGGCCCTTGTATTCTGCAGCGTGCGCCTGGCAGGAATCTTCGATGACTGTCAGGTCGTGTTTTTTGGCAAGTTCTTTTATGGGGTCCATGTCAGCGGGGTGCCCATATAGGTGGACGGGAATTATGGCTCTTGTGTTTTCGGTTACAGCGAACTCAATCTTTACCGGGTCGATGGTGTATGTCACAGGGTCAATGTCCACATACACTGGCGTAGCACCAAGAAATTTCACTGGACTTGCTGTGGCTATGAATGTGTGGGATGGAACTATTACCTCATCGCCTTTCTTTATCCCAAGTGCCATTAATGAGAGGAGAATGGCTGATGTGCCTGAACTGACACCTACCGCGTATTTAGCATTGCAGAATTCTGCGAATTCCTGTTCGAAAAGGCGGAGATTATCTCCTTTGATATAACGGCCATTTTCTAAGACCTGTTCAACTGCTTTCTTGATGTCGGAATCGACGTACATTTCGCTGAAATTTAAGTGCATCATATTTAGTCCAATATTATTCATGTTCAAACATATTTCAATCTAACCACTGGTAAGGCTGTTCGAAATACCCTGCCTCGCATTTCATTTCATCGATTTTGCATATCACACGTGCCGGATTTCCATAAGCAAGTACATTGTCTGGAATATCCTTTGTGACTACTGATCCCATTCCTATCAATGAGTTCTCTCCAATGGTTATACGTGGTCCGATGGTAACATTACCACCAATTTTTGCACCGCGTTTGATGTGCACACTTCTGGCACAGTCTTCAAAACGGGGGCAAGGGGGATGGAGTACATTCAATATGGTAGTGGAAGGGCCAATCCATGCTCCATTTTCGATGATCATAAATTCTGGGATAAAGCAGTTTGAATGTATACGCACATTGTTTCCTATGTTATTCTCGCGCTCAACAACAGAATGGGTGCCGATACTGACGTTATCGCCTATTATATTGTTCTCCCGTATCATGACACCGTGACCTGTCTGAAAATTGTTGCCTATGCGGTTTCCAGCATATATCACGGTGTGGGATCTGATGATGGCATTATCGCCGATTATGGTTTTTTGAGACTTTTCAGGATATTTTCCTATCTCTGTGAAATCCTGGATATGCGGCTTCTTTCCGATTACCGCATTATAATCTGTCATGGGATTATAAATGGTACTCATTAATATTATATCTGTTGAACTGATTTTTCGTTCATATTTTTACCCTTTCGGTGGGTTCCCATACATGCACATCACGGAGCATGTTGAACAATCCAAGGAAAAGATAAACCTGGTAGATGATAAATGAAGATAATACATTGGTGTATATGTTTCCGACCATTACTATAGCGATAATGAGAGCAGCAAAACCAATACTATAAAGAATATTAATCGATGCCAGTACTATTGTCCAGAGCAATAATGATAATAAGAATGCAGTTGGCACTACAAAGAACATCAATATCCTCAATGGGAATATGAATGTACCGAACTTGCCGTGTTTAGCAGATAGGACATCCCTGTTGAAGAACGTGGCTTCAAGCAGCCGGGTGGCCCTGCGTATCTTCTGGCGCCGCTGTTCGTAGAATTTATCAGGCACGTATTCGTAGAATTTGGCGGTCGGCACGTATTTGCACTTGTATCCCTTACGAATCACAGAGAGCGCCATGCTGGCATCATCGGCACCCCTGCGGGTGTTGAGCGTGGACGATGCAGCTTTCTTGAATGCTACCACTGGAACGTTGAAGCAGTAGGTTGAATGAACATTGCTTTCCCATGTGCATATCCTGCCGTATATGGAGCGGTATGCGGCTTCGGATTTGGAGAACATTGTATCGCCTTTGGCAACGGGGATTAGGTCGCCTGAAACGGCTCCTATGTCGTCACTGCTCAGGAGTACACTGAGCAGGTGGGGTATTGTATTCTCATCGAACAGGCCGTCTGCACCGGTGATGACCACAATCTCATGGGAGGACTCGTTTATGCCGCGGTTGATGGCTTTGTTCACGCCGCTGCGGGGGTGGGTGATGACTTTTCCGGTGAGGGAGTGGTTTTTAAGTGTGTTTTTGGCTATCTCTTCAGTGTTGTCTGCGGAGCCGTCGTTGGAGATGATGATTTCCATTTTGTCTTTAGGGTAGATCTCTGCGAGGTTGTTGATGCGGTCTTCTATCACGGATTCTTCATTGTAGGCTGGAATTACGATGCTTATGTTAGGTAGTTGTTGCAGCTGTTTTGGTTTGGTTGGTTTTGAGGTCATTGC
>DAOWEE010000042.1 GCA_030638625.1 Methanosarcinales archaeon | reverse complement strand
GTGCCTGGTAGTCCCTGAATTCCTGGGTTTGAGCCTCCTTGAAAGCAACAGCCTTGGATGCAATTATGTGCATCAGCGGCCCGCCCTGAATTCCCGGGAACACGGACTTGTTAATGCCCTTTGCATGCTCTTCTTTGCACATTATCATACCACCTCTTGGACCACGCAGGGTCTTATGGGTGGTTGTGGTTACGAAATCAGCATGGGGTATGGGACTTTGGTGTACTCCGCCTACTATCAGGCCTGCAATGTGTGCAATATCTGCCAGCAGGTAGGCTCCCACTTCATCGGCTATGTTCTTGAAAGCGGCAAAGTCAATTTCCCTTGGGTATGCGCTGGCACCTACCACTATCATTTTTGGTTTGTGTTCCTTTGCCATCTGCATCAGTTCATCGTGGTCAATGGTCATGGTTTCCCGGCTTACACCATAGGGCACTACATTGTACAGCTGACCGCAGAAGTTCACAGGGCTGCCGTGGGACAGATGGCCACCGTGGGACAGGTCCATGCTCAGGATGGTGTCGCCGGGTTTGAGTACTGAAAAATACACAGCCATATTGGCACCTGAACCCGAATGTGGCTGGACGTTCACATGTTCGGCACCGAACAGGTCTTTTGCCCGTTCAATTGCCAGGTTCTCTGCCACGTCTACAAATTCACACCCGCCGTAATACCGTTTACCTGGATACCCTTCAGCATACTTGTTGGTCATTATACTGCCCTGTGCTTCCATGACAGCTTTGCTGGCATAGTTTTCAGAGGCAATCAGGTTAAGCTTGTAATCCTGCCTCTCTTGTTCATTGGTCAGGGCCTGGGCAAGTTCCGGGTCTATTTCAGAAATATATGACATTTGAAATGTTTCTCCTCTTCTAAATCGGTTATCTTTTATGTTAACTTTATGTTAAATTCAATCAGCAATTTCTACCTTTCGGCCTTTGATGATAAGTTTACCCTGGACGAATAATCTGACAGCTTCCGGGAATATCTTGTGTTCCTGTTCCAGTATCCTGTCTGCCAGTACATCTGCCGTATCATCTTCCAGTACAGGTACACAACGCTGGATAATGATGGGGCCGGTATCCACACCTTCATCTACGAAATGGACTGTACATCCGCTCACTTTTACTCCATGGTCGAAGGCCTGCTGCTGACCATGCAGTCCAGGGAACGAAGGCAGTAGTGCAGGATGGATATTGATTATTCTGCCTTTGAAGGTTTCCAGCAGGTTCGCACCCACTACGCGCATATATCCTGCCAGCAGGACCAGTTCGATATCATGTGCGGCAAGGATGCGCAGAATCTCATTTTCAAAACTGGTTTTGTTATCGTATTTATTGGGGTCAACGAATACAGCTTCTATGCCGTGCTGTTGTGCCCGCTTAAGCGCATAAGTGCCGTCTACATCACTAATCACTACCTTTACGGACGCGTGGGGAATGGTGCCGTTTTCAATATTGTCTATAATGGACTGGAGGTTGGAGCCCCGGCCAGAGACAAGAACTGCGATGTTGGTAATATTCATAAGTTTATTTCCTGTGTAATAGTAGTGCAGGGATAAGCATCTGGATAGATAACAGGATGATTATTAAGTTTTACTGATATGCCAGGTTTTATTGATGTGCCATGTTTTACCGATATGTCAGGGTTTTCAATCAATTTTATGTACAAGCGGGTATTAATGACTGAGCAGGTGCTCGAAATATGTCTGAGAACAATATGATCACAGCTGATATGAAAATTGAAGAGATAGTAGCCAAGTATCCGCAGACCATTGGCATTTTTTCCCAGTACGGCCTGGGCTGTGTGGGTTGTCATGCTGCATCATTTGAGAGTCTGGCTGAAGGTGCCATGATGCACGGTATTGACCTGGATGGGATGCTAAAAGACCTGAATGAACTTGCTTCAAAGATAGAGGCTGAAAAAGAAAAATAAAGGCATAATCTATCCAGTCCTGAAAATCTTAAAAAAGAGGGTAATAATATCCCTGTTTTATAGATGCAGCTGCACAAATCGACAAGTATTTAAAATATGATAAAGGACATTAATTAACGGAGTTAAATCCGTTTGGGTGTTATATATTATGGATCACAATATTGAAGAACACAGCGAAAACACATTGGCTTTATTGACTGTCAAGAAAAATCAGGACAAAAAGTGGGAAGACGAGTTGCGCGATTGGGTTGTCGAAGAGTTCTTTATACCATACCAGGCATCATGATTACTGCTAATTAGTATACTATACCGGTTTCAAGTGAGGAGTATTCTTGGAATTAAAAGGGATATGTAGTTTATGCCAGAATGCTGATAAAATGTATACCTGTCAGTTATGCGGCCGACTTTTTTGCTCCAATTGTTTTGATGTAAACAGGGGTGTATGTGTGCAGTGCAGCAGGGGACGTGTATTAGGTTCCATGGACCCTCAACTCAGCGGCTGATGTACCATCTTTGTGTAAACCTATCATTCATTTCCCAGTTTGCTTTCTCCTTCTTCAATGGTGTTCAGGAACCGATTGTAAATCGAGTTGCTGATGGTTTCAAGCAT
>DAOWEE010000126.1 GCA_030638625.1 Methanosarcinales archaeon | reverse complement strand
TGTGGCCTGGATAACACCAATAATACCGGGCAGCACACCCAGTACTCCTGCTTCCTGGCAGGACGGCACCATGCCGGGAGGCGGCGCATGTTCGAACAGGCAGCGGTAGCAGGGTCCTTCTCCCGGGACAATGGTGGTGACCTGTCCTTCGAACCTAAAAATACTGCCATGGGACAGTGGCGTGTTGGTCAGCACGCAAGCATCGTTGACCATATACCGTGTGGCGAAATTGTCAGAGCCGTCCACCACTATATCATAATCCTTGATGATATCCATGATATTGCTGGCATCTATCCTGGTTTCGTAGGGTATAACCTTCACGTCAGGGTTCAGTTTTTCAACGAACTCGGCTGCTGATTGTACCTTGGGCTTATCCACGTTTCCGCCGTGTATGATCTGGCGCTGCAAGTTACTAAGGTCGACCACGTCATCATCTACAAGTCCAAGCGTGCCCACACCGGCTGCGGCGAGGTATTGGATTATTGGTGCGCCCAAACCTCCGGCACCGATGCACAATACTTTTGAGTCAAGCAGTTTCTGCTGCCCTTTACCGCCTACTTCGGCGAGTATGATGTGGCGGGAGTACCGCCTTATCTGTTCTTCATTGAATCCGCCTATCATCTGAATTTATCTCCTGAATTATTATGAAATATTACTGTGGGTTGTATTTAGTCTATAAAAGTATTACTGGCATAAATATATTATGGTGGTGACAATTTGATTTTATTGTATATATTAGGGAATCAAGTCATTCTTCCGTATAACTTTTTCCTCGACAACCGTTAAGTATTCACCCACCTATTTAACACTGAAAATTTTTAGAGGCGATACACATTAACCTAAGATTTCTTGGAGGTGCCGGAGAAGTCGGCCGCTCGGCTGTGGTAGTGGACGACAATATCCTGCTGGATTATGGCATGAAACCCGCAGAACCGCCCCAGTATCCTGTGGGGGGCGTGCAGCCCGACTCGGTCATCGTATCCCACGGTCATCTGGACCACTGCGGCGTCGTGCCCAACCTGATGGACATAAAGCCTGATATATTCATGACCCCGGTGACAAAGGACTTAGGGGTGCTCCTGGCAAAGGACACCATGAAGATAGCACAGGCAAGGGGACAGGTGCTGCCATTTATAATCGAGGATGTCAGGGATTTTGATATAAACACTAATACCGTAGACTACGGTACATCCTTTGATGCTTCAGGATATGAAGGCACCCTGTATGATGCCGGACATATCCCTGGCTCGTCATCAATATATCTTGAAAATAAAACTGGCAGTCTGTTATATACAGGAGATGTGGACAACCGTGACACCAACCTGCTCGCACCTGCAGAGAAATTGCCAGCCGCCGACATCGCAATCGTCGAGAGTACCTATTATGGCACCGAACACAATCCCAGACCAAAACTGGAAGCCGATTTTGTAGACTCCATCAAAGCGACAGTTGACAATGGCGGGTGGGCAATAATACCAGCCTTTGCCATCGGGCGGACCCAGGAAGTGCTCATGATACTGGAGAAACACGGTATAAGGTCATGGGTGGACGGCATGGGTAAGGAAGTGTATAAAATATTTAAACGGCATCCTGATTACCTGAAAGACCCTGCCCGGCTTGATAAGGCCTTCAAGTTCGCTAATCCCGTGGATGGCAGGGTGAGGAGAAATGTACTTGACGAACCCGGAGTTGTCGTGACTACTGCCGGTATGTTAAGCGGTGGTCCTGTGTTGTATTATCTCAAGCACTTATATAACGACCCTATGTCAAAGGTCCTGCTGACAGGATACCAGGTAGAAGGGACCAACGGACGCATGGCACTTGAACGTGGGCATTATGAAGATAAAGGAAGGACTATCCCCCTGATTGCAGAACTGGAGTTATATGATTTTTCAGCACATAGCGATGATTCCGGGTTGAAAGAAATGGTACGACAACAGGTGGATGGAGGATGCCAGGTTGTGATATGCGTACACGGTGACAAGACATCCGAGTTCGCAGCATGGATAAATGATAACCTGGAAGTTAAAGCAATTGCACCCGACATCGGTGACCAGATTTATATTTAATCATGCCTGTATCTATGGACATGAACATTGTTATACTGCGCCTCGGCCACCGTCCCGAACGGGACCAGCGTGTCACCACCCACGTAGGACTTACCGCAAGGGCTCTGGGCGCGCGCGGAATGCTGCTTGCGTCAAATGATAAAGGAGTGATTAACAGTCTGAACGAAGTTGCAGGTCGTTGGGGGGGCAGCTTCTTTGCCAGGATTGTTGACTCATGGAAAAAGGAGATTCGCAGCTGGAAGGAGGATGGGGGCCGTGTTGTTCACCTGACCATGTATGGCCAGAACTTGCCAGATGTTATTGATGATATTTCAAAAGAAGACTCCCTGATGGTAGTGGTAGGTGCGGAAAAAGTGCCGCCTGAAATCTACCAGGCTGCGGACTGGAACGTGGCCGTTGGCAGCCAGCCCCATTCAGAGATTGCGGCACTGGCAGTGTTCATGGACCGTGTGAATTCTGTAAGAGGTAATGAACCCCTGACACATGAATTCCCAAACGGCAAATTGAAGATTGTACCTCATGAACAGGGAAAGGTCGTTGAGGTGGTATAGGTCATGGCGCAGCGGGCTCTCAACAGGTTCCCATCCTATGGGGAACACAACTCACTCTGGTACTGGAAACAGGTGATATCACCGGCCAGGCTTGCCTTTAATTTCATTCTCATGTGGCTGGCCCGATACTCGCCATCGCTGCCCCTTAAACTTTGGCTGTACCGCCGCATGGGTATCAGGATAGGAAATAACGTATCCATAGCTCTTGAGGTTACCATGGATGTTTTCTTT
Source organism: Methanosarcinales archaeon (assembly GCA_030638625.1). Taxonomy (GTDB): domain Archaea; phylum Halobacteriota; class Methanosarcinia; order Methanosarcinales; family Methanocomedenaceae; genus Methanocomedens_B. The sequence continues at coordinate 1,365 of DAOWEE010000126.1, read as the reverse complement.
CCCCAGCTGATCGAAATTGGCGACAACACCATTATTGGCTACAATTCTACAATACTGTGCCATGAGTTCCTGATAAAGGAATATGTGACCGGGCCAGTGGTCATTGGCAAAGATGTGATGGTGGGTGCCAACACCACTATTCTGCCCGGGGTGCGTATCGCTGACGAATCTGTGGTATCGGCACATTCCCTTGTGAACAGCAACATCGAGGGTTTTTCAGGTGGAGTACCTGCACGTCCCCTGGAACGTACTTGAAATTGGGAACTACAAGATTATAGTAAATGGAACCAGGGAATATCATGGAATACAAAGAATTTTTCCACAGGTTCAAGGCCGAACCGATTACAAGATACCTTTTATTGTTTTCATCCCTTATCGGCACAGGTTTTGGGTTTTACTATTATGAATGGCAGTTACGGATAACGCCAGTGTATTACTGGCCGCTTGTACCTGACAGCCCGTTTTTTACATTGATGTACGTACTGGTACTGGCAGCTTATTCAATAGGGCGCCGCAGCAATCTGTTCGATACCTTCACTTTTATAGGGCTCAACAAGGTCGGCATATGGACACTTTTCGTGCTGTTGTACGATTTTGATTATTATTTTTCTCCGCAAACCTGGATGTTCAGGTCTGTGCTGTTCCTGCTGCATATCGGCATGATACTATGTTCACTCACCCTGCTTAAGGATATGAAATGGCCAGGGCCCGGACGTATGGGGTTATTGCTTGCTGTCTTTTTGGGGCTGGACTATTTCGACTATATTGTGGGAACTCATCCGTACCTGCATACACCCAATGTGGACGCGGTCGGTTGGGTAGCGCTAGCGCTCACCCTGGGGTGTTGGGGATTGGTGTGGGCGGTACGAAATAAAAATGATTGAACCGGAGGGAACCAGATGGAGGCGACTACACGCCTTTTTCATCTTTAGCAGCCATTAGTTCTTCGCCCAGCATTACGTTATCCACTTTATAGGTTATCAATGAGACACACAGCAGCACAAATGCAACCACATTAACCAGCATGGGAATGATGACTGCGCCGCCTGTCATACCGCCGCCGCCCGGGCCCAGTACTGTGGGATGGGTGGTGGCCGATGCCCAGATGCGGATGCTCATGAAACTGATGGGTACACTGATAAAACCAATCACTCCAAAGACTGCACATAGACGTGCCCGCTTCTCAGGAGAGTCCACGGCCTGTCGTATCATCAGGTAAGCGATGTAAATGAAGAAAAGCACAAGCGATGTATTAAGCCGCACATCGCCGGGTGGCCAGTAATGTCCCCATGCAGACCCGGCCCAGATTGAACCTGTGATGAGGGTAAGTCCTCCAAACAGTACTCCAGCTTCTGCCGAGGTTGC
>DAOWEE010000118.1 GCA_030638625.1 Methanosarcinales archaeon | reverse complement strand
TGGTATGGCATCGCTGTAAACCACATCGATGGTACTGACATTGTCTGTTAGTTTAAATGTGAGCAGGACCTTTTCAGGGTCCCATTGAATGCTTCCAGGAACCACTGTGCCGTTGACGTTCACCTTAGTGCCGTAAATTGATTCGGCACTTGTTTTGACTTCGCTCACTTCATAATAAAAAGAGATGGAACTCACAAAACTTGTGTACGCAAGATACATCACAAGAGCTGCTATAGCAGTAAAGCCGGCTGCGTGTTTAGTTTTTTTATCCATAACTCTCAGGACATAATGAATGTATTTTGTTAATGCGAATTATGGTTTACAAAATGAAATAAAAGCTTCACTGAATTTTTAGTTCATAAGTAATATTTGGTGAATCATGGCCTGCAATGCCACAACCCCAATATATATCAATCATCGAAGGATTATTATTCCAGATGTCAGTTGTGGACAGGGTTAAAGCCACCTTGAAGATAGAGAATATGGTAGCCTCCACATCAGTTGGCGATTATATAGACCTGGTACAGGCGGCAGAATTGTTCGACGGGGCAGAATATGACCCAGAGCACTTTTCAGGTGTTATTGTCAGGTTGAAGGAACCTTCAAGTACGGTCCTGGTCTTCAGGAGCGGTAAAATGGTTTCAACAGGTGCCAAGGGCTATGATATTGTGGAGGACGGCATCGGCAGGGTAGTGGAAGCACTGTGTGGGGCCGGTATCATTCCAGAGGTCATTCCATACATACAGTACAAGAACATCGTGTTCTCGGCAAGCCTGAATGTGCCATTGAACCTGAATAAAGTGGCGCTAGGTCTTGGTCTTGAAAATGTGGAATATGAACCTGATACATTTCCTGGCATGGTTTACCGTATGTTCGTACCAAAAGTGGTCATACTGATATTCAGTACCGGCAGGCTGGTCATAACCGGGTGTAAGGAATATGATGATGCTCAGGAAGCTATAGATATAATAGTAAGGGACCTTGAAGAACTGGGTGCCCTGAAATAGGACTGTCCTTTTTTGCGGATATGATGCATGACGTTATGAGCATTTAGAAAATCCGGGCAAATGAGTGATTTTCTTTAAGGGGCCCGGCCGGGTCACTGGATTCACTGTAAGTATTCATAAATTCATAAAGGTCATTACCGAAAGCTTCTTCCAGATGCTCCATTATTCCATGTGATATCAATTCCGCCATCTCCTTTTCTCCTGCAATAGGTGAATATACATAACGCAGTTTTGAACCAGTCTTTGCAGTCTTTCTCGTAACATATCCCGCATCTTCAAGCCTGGCCAGGAGACCTGACACAGTGGCAATTTTCAATTGCCTGTTATTCTCTATTAAATATTGCTGTATCTGGGTACTGTTGAGGTTTCGTTTTTCCCATAGGATCTGGAGTATTTCTGCTTCATATGGGCTCAAAAATTTCAACAGCCCTTTCTTTTCCAGGTTTATGTGATTTATTCTGACCACACGTTTTACAGTAAGTGTAAAGTATATAAATGTTTGCATAAAATCTGAAAATTACGTCTATACCTAACGTTTTGAAAATGATGTGGTAAAATTTTAATTTTATTTTAAGCGAAAGTATAATAAACAAGTAGTTTACAATAAGTGTAAATGCTATACAGTAGGTGTAAACATAAAACCGCAAGCATTAGATGGAGTTTATTTGGATGGTAAGAAATGAATAATAAAAAACCGATAATTCTGGCAATTCTGGCAGGCATGCTGATAATTTCAGCTTCAGCATATCTCTTTATTCAAAATGACACAGTGAAAGCACTACCAGATGAAGGGGACACATCAACCCTAAAACTGGGTCAGCTTACATTCCATACTTCAATCAGCGATGCAATGCACCAGGCACAGTCAGAGAACAAAATGATATTTATCTACGGCAGGTCACTATCCTGCGGCTGGTGCAAGATATTCGAGGCTGAATCGTTCAATGATGAACGAATCACTGGTATACTGAACGAGAACTTTGTTCTTTTGACCATAGATACTGTTGAACAGAGGAATATGGCTATCAATCTTGGTATCAGAACCACGCCCACTTCTATTTTTACTAACTCAAACGGTCAGGAAATAATTGGCACAAGAATTCCCGGATATATGGACCAGGACACTTTCTATGAACACCTGAACGAAGTAATCAATAACGAGGAATAATATGGCAGCAAAGAAGAAGAAAAAAATAATCAAATCTGCAAATCAATCACATGCGGCAGTCGCCCCTTCAAAAACCCGCAGGAAAAAAGAGCGCAATAAATCATTGATGTATGTCGCCGCTGGAGTGGTAATTCTTGCCGGTGCATTTTTCATAATGAGCAATAACACTGAGGCAGATAATTATGACGACCTGAACCTGCCCAGTTATGCATATAACAACCCTGTAACACTGAAGGCCTATGGATACACCTTGAAAAACCCTGAAGTGGTTGAGAAGATACCCTGTTATTGCGGGTGCGGCGGAATGGGTCATAAGAGCCTGAAAAACTGCTTCATATCTGATGCCGGAGTGTATTCAAGTCATGCTTCAAATTGCGATATCTGTGTAGGCGAGGTCATCAGGATAAAGAACCTGTTCGACTCAGGTATGTATATTTCAGAAATCAAGCGCATCATCGATGATGAATACCGCAGTTACGGACCCGATAACGGCGGAGTCCCCATCACGCAGGATTTCAACATCAATACATTAAATGCAATAAGCAGTGCCTCATCCCCTCAGCCAGTCCCTGAAGTGGATTACTCCAACCTGGAACTGAGCCCGAAATTAAGTAGCCTTTCTGACGGCCTCAACATGACTCCCAGGGGTGTGATATGGGGCCAGTTCGTTAACATGAAACAGGTAGACGGCACGCCCCTTGAGGAATTTGCTTCAGCAAGGGTGCAGCCTCCTGGATTCTACGGGGTGCCGCTGGTGAGTATGTACAGCGCCGACTACAACCAGAATTCATGGATCGAACTGCACGATATCGGATACAAAGATATTGGCATACTACCGGTGAATGAACCGGGCATGAGCAATGTCGTGACGACCAGGCCGTTCATCTTTGGGCATACCTACAATGTACAACAGGTAAGTCTGTTAATTACCAGCTCTTCCAGTATTGAAAATGCCTATGGTGACTACCAGGTGTTGCTTGAAGTTGTGGACGGTGA
>DAOWEE010000017.1 GCA_030638625.1 Methanosarcinales archaeon | reverse complement strand
CGGTATCAGGAGGAGTACTGTTCCTGATATGGATAACGGTTTCCAGCAGTACCCTGGGGTTGTGTTCCATCTGCTTTGAAGCACCCATGACGTACATGTCGGCGGGTGATGTATCAGGGTACGCAGGGTGTACGATGCGGCCCACCGGCCCCTGCCAATCATTCCATATCTGCGCGGACTCCATGACAGATTCCACCATTCGTTTTACTTTTTCTCCCCTGGCATGCAGTGGCATGGATTTGTCAGGTAATATTACCAATGTGCCGTCATCCACATCATCAGGTGTAAGGGCACTGTGCCCCCATGGGCTGCCGGCATATACAATAGGACATCCTGATGCCACTTCCAGTATCATGGGGGTGGGGTGGGATTCTTTTAACATCAACTTGCCCATGCGGGCTGCGCCGTCTCGTCTGGTTACTTCAAAATATCTGGTCATATGGATTCAGTCTGTTGATTGTTTTAGTTTGTTGACTATTTCTGTCTGTGGATTATCTCATCTTGTTGATTATGTCACTTATTTCAATTCTTAAAATATTCCTGTCATTCTTATTTCGTCCCTTATTGTCTTACCTGAATAATAGATTATGGCAGGGATTTAGGAAAATCTTATTGATATTCAGTCATTATTCAGTCCTTATGCCAAAAAGTCCGCACAAGCTGTCATCGTTGCCACCGTTGAGTCCACTGCCCCCTAATGTGTATTCAATACAAGATGCAGGCAGGGCCAGACTTGCCACAAGGAACCTGATACCCGGCACTCGTGTTTATGGTGAAAAACTGGTGAGCAGGGACGGTATTGAATACAGGCTATGGTCACCGCACCGCAGTAAACTGGCTGCCATGATAGAAAAGGGGATGACCATTCCTATTGCACCTGATTCCAATATATTATACCTGGGTGCGGCATCAGGCACTACTGCCAGCCATATTTCTGATATCGTGACAGATGGGCGGGTATTTGCAGTAGAATTCGCGCCCAGGGTCATGCGCGACCTTATCGGAGTATGCACTAAGCGCAAGAACATGGTCCCCATACTTGCAGATGCCACCAAACCCAGTTCATACAGAGCCATTGCAGGAAATGTTGATGTGATATACCAGGACGTGGCCCAGCCTAACCAGGCAGAGATAGCCATTGACAATGCCAGAGAGTGCTTAAAACCCGGCGGACATCTAATCATGGTAATAAAGGCTCGCAGCGTGGACAGCACTGCCAACCCTAAACATGTGTTCGAGCAGGAACTTACAAAACTGGATATTGAATTTGAAGTCCTTGGCAAAAAGGGGCTGGAACCGTTCCACAGGGACCATCTGGCCCTGGTTGCACGCAGGTTACATCAGGAAGATTTAGGATAATTAATACAGGTACACATAAGGTCTTATCCAGTTTATCAAAAAATCTTTATTGCAAGTGTTATATCTCATACCTCAAATCAATACAGAAGTCAATACATAAGTCACTACAGGAGTCAGGACATGCCAGTAATCACCTTATATTACGAGGATATTGAAACACTTACAGGAACCGACAGGGACACCTTTATCGAACGGGTACCCATGATGGGCGCCGACATTGAACGCATAGAAGAAGACCATATTGATATTGAGTTCTTCCCTGACCGGCCCGACTTATACAGTCCTGAAGGCGTAGCCAGGGGCATGAGAGGATTTCTTGGAATTGAGACCGGACTGCCCGAATACCAGGTTCAGGAATCCGACATTGCAATTACACTGGATGATGACATTAAACGTATCCGCCCTTATCTGGGCTGTGCAGTGGTACGGGGGCTGCAATTCAATGATTACAGTATTGAGAGCCTGATGGGACTGCAGGAAGACCTGCACTGGGGCCTGGGGCGGGACCGCAAGAAAGTATCCATCGGTATCCATGATATCACCAGGGTCAAACCTCCATTCAGATACGTGGCCGCCGACCCTGACTTTAGTTTCGTGCCCCTGGATTTCGATGTGCCAATGACCATGCAGGAGATACTGGAGAAGCATCCAAAAGGAGTGAAGTATGCTCATCTCATGGAAGGTTTTGATAAATATCCCCTGATACTTGACAGCCAGGACCAGGTACTCTCATTCCCTCCAATCATCAATGGAGATTTGACCCGGGTCGAACTTGACACTCATGATGTGTTCATTGATGTTACCGGGCTGGACAAGAACGTATATACTGCCCTTAACATCGTGGTCACCTCACTGGCCGAGCGGGGCGGGACCATCGAAAGCGTGACCGTCAATAATAGCATCGAAGGAAAGACCACTATGCCAGACCTGACACCGGGTGCGTGGAAACTTAACGTAGATGAAGTACGCTCCCTTGCAGGTTTTGAACTCTCAACTGAACAGATTGTGGAGAACCTGCACCGAATGCGGTTCGGGGCATCCGCCCAACAGGACCACATAGAGGTCGCATCCCCTGCATACAGGGCTGATATCCTGCATACCTGGGACCTGATTGAAGACATAATCATAGGATATGGGTATGACAATATCTCACCTTCCATACCCCGGACTGTAACTGTGGGCCAGCAGCATCCTATTTCCATCAAGAACCATGACATTATGCAGATACTGGTTGGGCTTGGGTTTTACCAGGTCATGCCCTTTACACTGACAAGCGAAAAGGTCCATTACCACAATATGCTACGCACTCCTGACGGGAAGGCTACACCTGTGAAGCATCCAATCAGCGAGGACCAGACCATGCTCAGGACAACTATCCTGCCGAACCTTATGGAGATACTTTCATTGAACCAGCACCGTGAACTGCCCCAGCGTATCTTTGAAGTGGGCGATGTGGTTATAAACGCCACCACGGCACAGAAGTTAGCAGCCGTCAGCATTTATCCTGCAGCCAATTTTACAGAGATACGGGCAGTCGTGGATGCTATTATGCGGGAGAGGGGTATAGAATATTCCATTGGCAATACGGATGACCCTGCTTTTCTTGAGGGAAGGCGGGCAGCCATAATCGCAGACGGTGAGGAAGTCGGCATATTTGGTGAAATACATCCTGACGTAATATCCAATTTCGGACTCCAGCAGCCGACCATAGGGTTTGAGATGGTGGTATGAAAGTTATTGACATCTCAATGACAATCAGTCCTGATATGGAGATGTATCCCGGTGAACCGGGTCCGGTTATCACGCGGATATCTATGCTTGAAAGTGGTGACCTCTACAACGTTTCACAGTTGACACTCGGCACCCATACGGGCACCCATGTTGACCCGCCCCTGCATTTTATTGAAGGGGGTGCAGGTATCGATGATATGCCGCTGGACATGCTTGTTGGCCCTGCCAGAGTTGTTGACCTGTCCCACATTAAAGGTAATATCGCACCCGGCGATTTAGGCGATGCGAAACTGGATGAGATAATATTATTTAAAGGAGCCAGGGGCGGGGCACGGTTAACAGCAGCGGCGGCACAGTATCTTGTCGATAACGGCATAAAGACCGTGGGGACTGATGCCCTGTCAATAGGTGCGGCCGGGGAAGAATACGAGGTACATCATACTTTGCTGGGTGCGGGTATTGCTGTGGTTGAAGGTCTGGTGTTGTCTGATGTGGATGCAGGAGGATATCTCTTTGTGTGCCTGCCGCTAAAGGTTGAACATGGAGACGGGGGGCCAGCCAGGGCTGTGCTGATTCAAGAATGAAATAACCAAAAAAAAGAATATTATTAAATTTGAAAATGGTATCCGGCCTCAGCCGAATACCAGTAACGAGTTTGTGGTGCCCAGGGCCAGTTTCTTGGCATCAGTGGTCATGTCAAAGGATACAAATTTTGACCCGTATTGACTGTCCAGATGATAACTTGCCAGTTCATCTCCATTCAGGTTATACATCCTGAAATCCCGGTCCTCGCTGATAACAACATATTTTGCGTCATCTGAGATCCCGATAACACCAACATCAGTGCTCATCTGTTTCATCCACTTTACATTTCCATTATTTTCAAGCAGATAGACTTTATGCTTGAATGAATAAGTCTTAGCTTGATTAAATGGTTTTGTCAGTATGTAGTTCCCATTTTTGCTTATTTCAATTTCGACCGTATTTGTGTCCAATTTCTTTTCCCAGTTCTTGTTACCATACCTGTCAAAGGAATGTATCGTGTTGTCATCGGTCAACACATAAAGATAGTTGCCATCATCTGAAATTTCAATATCTTCAATTTCCCCGGAAACATACTTGTACCATATATTTTTGCCATTATTTGACATGTAATATACCCTATCATCCGAGGTTCCTACCAACATGTTCTCACCATTGCCAGAAAGTTCAAACATCATTACTTTTGTGGTAGAGACGCCCGGTTCCCATGACCACATCTCGTTTCCATAGGTATCTATGGCATTTAGCACTGGTGCCTTTTCGCCACCCTGTATTACAATTCCGCTATCCAGCAAGACTATGTGATTGATGTCACTTCCGACAGTGTACGAATAGAGTTCGCCACCATCATTATCGTACAGTTTGAAAAAATACTCATCAGCGATGGCAATATAATTACCATTACTTGAAACTGCAGCATGATTGGCACTGTTCCACACCAAATTTGCAAACAAAGTCTTTGTAGGTGTTTTTACTACAACCTTTTGGGTAGATAAACCTGCAATGTATTCACCGTCATCTGACATATCCACACCTTTTATCCGTATCCTGCTGCTCCATGTCCAGGTCGGAGCACTGAGCAATTTTACAGGGTCTACGGTCTGTGACACTTTAGCCGTTGCAGTAGCTTGCGGAGTGGATGTTGCAGTAGTATCTGGTGTATTCACATCATATGGTTCCACGCACCCAGATATAATAATTGAAATCGTAAGTAATACCCACAATATAATTGATATTTTCCTCATAACAGCACCTTTTTTATATTTGACTTAACTTAAAAGTAATCAACTGTTTTAATTGTATAAACATATAAGTATGCGTATACTTGCACTGTTTATTCGCAAAGTGTTTACCGTAATAAATATAACCTACCAAAACATCAGGATAAATCCTTACAAATTATCATTAGCTGTATATACAAAAGTAAAAGATTATTACTTATTGAAATTATTGAGGACATATCATGTTGAAAGTTAAAAACCTGGTCAAAGATTACGAACTGGACGATGCCAATGTAAGGGCACTGGACGGTGTAAGTTTTGAAGTGAACGATGGTGAAATTGTCGGCATTATGGGAGAAAGTGGTAGCGGCAAGACTACTCTACTGAAGATACTTAGGGGCGTCGAAGGTTTCAATGAAGGGAATATCGAACTGGACGGATTGTCCATCACCCCGAATTCCCCTGATGATGATTTCAGGAAATTGAAGGATATGACCGCAATACATCTTCAGCGGAACTTCGGTCTGTGGCCCGGTGCTGCAATCGAGAACATTATCCGGCGCCTATATTCAAAGGAGACCGGTCAAGAATCCCTGCCAGCCAAGGACCATCCATATTATGAAGACCTGTATGAAGAGAGCATGAAATATCTCAAACTGGTTGGCCTGGACCATAAAGCTGAACATTTTTCAATGGTGCTCAGCGGTGGGGAAAAACAAAGACTGCTTATTGCAAGACAACTTGCTGCCAACCCCAGTCTATTGCTGCTGGACGAACCTGCTACCATGACCTGTCCTGCCACCAAACAGGAAGTGCTGGACACGATTAAGAAAGTACAGCAACATACCGGTGTTAAAGTAATCATAGTTTCCCACCTGCCAGAGATACACAGTTACCTTGCTGACAGGTTAGTGTGGATAGAAAACGGCAAGGTAGTAGGAGATGGTAAACCCGAACCTCTTATCAAAGAATTCCTGACAAAAATGAAACCTGATGTGGTATTGCCTGAACTGAAAGAAGATAAAGTTGTCATCAAGGTAAGGGACCTGTGCCAGCGGTATTATCTGGTAAGACAGGGGGAAGTGCTGGATATCGAGGACATGAATGTAGATTTCAAGAAAGGCGAAATTGTGGCCCTTACCGGACCCAGCGGTGCAGGAAAGACCACATTACTTCATGCCATGGACGGGCTAATCTATCCAGACGATGGCGATATCAATTTTTTGATGGATGATGAATGGGTTGACGTGGCTCATTACAGTCCAAAACGAATGGAACTTCGTAGAAGAACAAGTATAATGTACCAGGAATTCGCACTCTATCCTAATTCACCTATCAAGAACCAGCTGGCTTATAAGCTGGGTGTCAAGGGCATGCATGTCCTGGAAGCAGCACGGAAAAAGGCGAAGGAACTTAGCATACCTGAAAAAGACCTTGATGCTATATACAGATTGACCGAT
>DAOWEE010000106.1 GCA_030638625.1 Methanosarcinales archaeon | reverse complement strand
TATTATGTCAAATAGGGTGTCAAGCGCTTGATTCACACCTTTGTTATTCAGGGCAGAGACCGGAACAACCGGCACATCTTCCCATAAAGCGATCCGGTTTTTAATTTCTTCCGGCACCAGGGCATTGGGCAGGTCATATTTATTTGCAACAATCACTTTTGGTATGGCCTCTGCACGGCACATATTTATCATCTCCTTAGCCCGTGTAAAAGTTTCAGGTTTTGTAGAGTCAATTACAATGAACGTGCCAATAGATTCCCTTGCCAGCGGCTCAAGCAGCAGGTCAAATCGTTCCTGTCCCGGAGTGCCGAATACGTCGGCAGAAAATCCTTTGTAATCCACATGCCCGATATCCAGTCCCACAGTAGTTGGAAACAGTTCAAAAGCCTGTCTTTCCACAGAAACTGCTTTTTCAGCGATTGCATGGACAAAGGTAGTCTTCCCTGCGTTATAAGGTCCGGTTACCAGTAGTTTAGGGATAAATACTTTAATTCCACCGGGTTCGGTAAGCTCATAAAACGTTTTACATTTAGATGCCATTGACCAGTTGGATTTTACCACCATAAACACCTGTCTGTACATCACTTTCTCTTCAATACCAAAAAGCTCAATTTCACAATCAACCAGGTCTTTTAATCTTTCCACCATCGTGTCTTCATAATCCCATCTTGTGAAAATGTACACTATATTCACATCTTTTTTCCTGGCAGCTTCATTCCACACTTCCATTAATTCCATTGTATTATCCGTACCAATAGAATCAATTAAAGTAGCCACGTTTTCAATCACCGCAGTTCCACCGGTGATATCTTCAATAGCATTTAGCACAATATCTTTACTATTCGCAAGGTCTTTGATTATAAACTTGCCAATTGACGGTACCCCCATCATTTCTGAAATCGAGTCAACAAAAAATAACGTACCCGATTCCAGAGGTGATCTCAGGTCCCATCCATATTTATCAAACACACGTCCTATCTCAGCCGGTGTCCGGGTATTGGTATAAATAAAACCGACATCATTGTCAAGATTTGCCCGTTGTGAAATAATCTGGTACCCGAAGACATCAGATATGATACCCGGCATTGCCTGGAACAACATTGAGGCGCCCTTTGGTACACCCCCACCAAGGATGTCATCCAACCGTGGAATATAGGTTTTCTTCATATCCATTGCACTATACCTCTTCCAGTATATCCTGTACCTGTTTTCCTCTTATCTCAATCTCCAGTGTTATCAATCCGAACTGGGCCTCCACTTCAGCCAGCGCAAATACCAATGCCTTTTGTCCTGCAGGTTTGAGCAGCAGTATCCCATGCTCGGTTTTAACGCTTACCTCAGTGATTGCTCCAGTTCCCATCTGGGAACTTGCAGTTTCAGCACTTGCTATGATTGTTGAACAAAGCGCACCAACAATTCGTTCATTCATATCCGGCGGCATAATAGATGTTATCAGCAGTCCTTCAACACTGACTATACCTGCTGCTTTTATCTGACCGACCTGCATGAATTTGGTCAACACCTGGTCAAGTTTTTCCTTCTTGGTTTCAACCATAATTCCACCTTATGATTCTTCCTCTACTATTGCGATGGTATATCGCAATCCATTCTTCAGTGATTGTTCAGTAGTGAGGGGTGACAATTTAACACCAAGGTCAGTTAGATTATGCACAACTTCTGATTCAACCCCTGTAACGATACATGTGGCACCAAGTTGTCTGGCAGATTGCGTGATATTGACCAGATGGTCAGATACTTCAACATTCTCTGGCAGACCAGTTATATCAAGAATCACAACACTGCATTTTGTGTCTGTTATCTCTTTGAGCATGGTCACTATCATATTGTTTATGCGACCAGTGTATGCCTCAAGCCTGTTTACCGTTTCTTGCAGCTCTCTTCGTGCTTTATTACAATCTGATTCAGCATTATTTAATTCTGACTGGATATGACTGTACTTATGGTGAATGCGTTTGATAGTTTCCCGTAATTTTGTATGTTCATTCCTGAATTCAGTGACATCCCGGCTAGTGGCAAAAGCACCAGCTACCTGTCCAGTCTTGTTTTTGTAGACTGAAGCATTACAGGCAACAATGGTCTCAACTCCGTCCCGACCCCTGATGGTCAAAATGTAATCCAGTAATTTATCATTCTCAAATACTAATGTTACACCTTTGCGTGCCTTATCAGGATCAGTAAAGTGATTCGCAAATGGGGTTCCTGTCAATTCCGTTCTGGTTTTGCCGGTAAGTCTGACAGTCTCCTCGTTCACATCAGCAATTATTCCATCATTGTCAAACATTACCCATGGGTCGGGACTGTTTATGCTCAACTCTTTTTCTATATATTGAAGCACGTCTTTTGGTACGTCATTCATGCTCTCACTCCCATGAAACTGCAGTCCGGCCCATTGGTTCAGGCTCCATTATTGTTAACCCTCGTTACTATCTTCTTCATCTATTATTGCTATGGTATATCGCAGACCATCGAGTAATGTCCGTTCAGTAGTAATTGGGGCCAGGTTGGCACCAATATCAGTTAATTTTTGTACTGCCTCTTGTTTAATGCCCGTAACAATACATGTGGCTCCCAGTTGCCGGGCAAACTTTGCAATGTTGATTAACGGTTCTGCAACATCTACATCAGGCGCTAATCCTGAGATATCAAGGATCACTCCTTTTGTTTTTTTCTCTGTTATCTGGTCTAACATAGTTACCATCAGGCTGTTTATCCGGGTAGTGTATGCTTCAAGCCGATTGACCGTTTCATGTAGTTCGTGCTCTGCTTTCTTTTGAAGGGTAATGTCCCGGGCTGCTGCAAATGCCCCCACAACTTCTCCTGTCTGGTCCTTATATACTGAAGCATTATACGCCACCATAGTTTCGGTTCCATCCTTTGCTTTCATGACCAGTTCGTAATCCCGAACTTCTCTCACTTCAAAGGTCAGCATGGCACCTTTGTATGCTTTATCAGGATCTGTAAAATAATCGGCAAATGGCGTTCCTATCAACTCTTCCCTGCCTCTGCCTGTAGCCCGTATCGTTGCCTCATTCACATCCATTATGATCCCTTTCTGGTCAAATGTCACCAGAGGATCAAGACTTACCTCAATTAATCCACGATTGTAGCGCTGGAGATCATGAATTTCCTTTTCAGCCTGCTTGCGCTCGGTGATATCTTTAAAATCCTCTACAATCCCAACAAATTTACCGTCCCGCTCTAATCTTGCAGCATTCAGGATAACCGGAATGTCTTTTCCATCTGATCGCTTTTTGATAGATTCACGTTCAACAAATAGTTCTCCTCTTCTTAACACCTCGAGAGGACAATCTTCTGAATGGCAGAGTTCCCCTCCGAAAATATCATAGCATTTCTTACCGATGATTTCATCTTCATCCATGTCCACCATTCGGATAAAGGTTTTATTCACTTTGATGACGTTAGAATCAGCATCTATCACAATCATTCCATCAGCTGCAATCTGGAAAATGAGGTCGAGTTCTGCTTTGCTTTCACGAAGTGCAATTTCAGCATTTTTTCGCTCAGTGATATCCCGCGCCGCTGCAAAGGCACCCACTACTTTCCCTGTCTGGTCCTCATATACTGACGCATTGTAGGCCACAATTGTTTCAGTTCCGTCCCTTGCTTTCATGACCAGTTCGTAATCCCGAACTTCCCCGTTTTCAAATGTCAGCATAGCACCTTTGTATGCATTATCAGGATCTGTGAAATAATCAGCAAACGGTGTTCCAATCAACTCTTCCCTACTTCTGCCAGTTGCCTTTATCGTGGCCTCATTCACATCCAGTATAATCCCTTCCTGGTCAAATGTTACCAAAGGATCCAGGCTCGTCTCAATTAATCCCCGGTTGTAGTGCTGCAGATGATGTAGTTCCAGAATTTCATGTT
>DAOWEE010000244.1 GCA_030638625.1 Methanosarcinales archaeon | reverse complement strand
GGCTCGTACACCCCGCTGGCCCTGCCGATATGGCATGAATCGTGCCAGGTGACCTTTGCATTAATTTCCTTTTCGAACTTGAACTCACCAGATTTAATCTTATCATCCAGTACCTCTGCATAATGTTTTGCCTCAAAGTTATAGGGAATCCCCTCTTTTTCGGCAAATTCACGATACACAGTATCCCAAACCAGACGACAAGCAGGACAGGATGTCACCACGGTTTTTACTTCCCGTTTGTTCATCTCTTCAATGTTATGTTTCATAACATCTACAAACACATCCCACTTACCTGCCACCAGCATGGGGATGGCACAGCACTGCTCATCCTGGCCGAGATATGTAAAGTCAACTCCTGCCTTATCCAGCAGCCTGACCGTACCCTCGGCAATATCCCTTTCACAATAAGATGCAGTACACCCGGCAAAGTATGCAATATCAGCTTTTTCCTTAGGCTTGATATCGTCAGGTAGCCAGGCATCCCTATCCTTGTTATATCCTGCCCAGATATTGCCTTCCTTTTGCAGGGCAGCGGCCATCATTTCAAAGGGCGGGATAGTCATCAACTTGCGCTCGCCAATGAGTTCGTCCCTCATTGTCATCCAGTCAGGTTCCACAGGCAAATCAAGCTGGCATACCACATCACATCGCTCGCAGGTGGTACACACCATAAAACTGGTTACCATGTTCTGTTCGAACTTCTCCCTGCCTTCCAGGTGTTCTTTCAGGAAGAACCACTTCCCCCTCGGGGATTGTGATTCCCAGCCCCGGCCGTAATATTGTGTACACCCGCGCACACAGTAACCGCATTGGGCACAGGAGTAAGCATCCCAGACCACATCGCCCGGAATACCTTTTTTATCAGGCTTGGCACTGTCTTCCTTATTCTTGAACAAATTGCCAATGGGCCTTGTAAGCGATTCAAGGGCAGAAGCTAGACTAATACCCGCTCCCATAAGTGCTTTTCCTGTAAGTTTATCTGGATTCAGCACTCCTTCAGGGTCAGCATTTTTCTTGAACGATAATATCCTGTCATATCTTTCACCGAACACATCCGGTGTTTCTTTCGAGAAATACAAACCGGATGCATACACCCTGCCGCCGTGCTGCTTTGCTATCTTTATAATACTCATTGCCAGCGGGAACGACAAATTAAACCCAAGGCTCCGTTCATCATGAGGTATAAATACCATCATCACGGCTTCAGATTTTGAAATCATGATACCTTCGAACAGGAATGGAAGTTTAATCTTGTTTTCGAGGTCTGCAATAACCGCAGGCAGTTCATTAACAGGCACCACAACTTCTGTCGGAATGAGCGAAGGTCCCAGACGCTTTATCTTCATGGATTTGAATCGCTCTTCCCACTCATGCCTAGTAACCGCTTCATCAAGCAGTTTACCACCCGTCGCAGCAACAACATCTTCCAATCCTGACTTTGCATCTGCATCATGGTATGCAAGTATCAGTATGTACTTTTCAGGAACATGCACCCGCTCTCCTACCGGATGTCCATTATGGGTTTTAAGCGGCACTTTGTTCTTTAATTTTGCACCATCAGGATTAATGAATGTGGCAGACCATACAGGAATGTTTTTTTCCTGAATCGTACTCAGCATAGCTGCCATACCAGAAGCATTATCGAACTGCACACCCGTTATTGATACAGGCTCGTCCTTCCTGACCTTTATTGTGACCGATGTGATAATTCCTGTTGCACCCATGGCCCCATACAGGTTATCCAGTTCATCCCCTGAAAATTCCTTCATGGTACCATCGGCAAGCATAGCCCTTGCCGAAATTACATTGTCAATAAATCCGCCGTACTCAAAACTGCCAAGACCTGCACCACCCTGGGCCAGCCATCCGCCTACCGTGGAGGCAGGACTGCTTGTGGGCAATACCCGCAGGGACAGACTTTTTTTGTTGAGCCGTTTCTCCACTTCCTGCCATACGGCACCTGCCTGGATAGTGGCTGACAGTCCCTTTTCATCAATCTCAGTAACCTTATCCAGCAGTGACATGTCAATAACGATACCGCCCTTTGTGGGCAGGACTCCGCCATATCCTGAAGTGGCTGCGCCCCTTGGCACAAGCGGCACTTTCCTTGCACTGGCGAACTTTACCAGTTCAACAAGTTCATCTTCGTTCTCAGGTTTTACCACTGCGGCAGGCATAGTACTTCCCAGCATGGGCTTAACAAGCCTGGGCAGGCTCGCCACATCATGGGAATACATCTTGCGTTCCAGCCGTTCAAAGTTTACACGCTCCTTGAATATTGCACTGAGCATATCCTGCTCGGCCGGATTGAATTCTCGAATAGCTTTCATATGTTGGATACCTCTGTTTTTCATGAATTTCAACTAATTTTGTTGTAATATCCTTAGTTTCACATTGTTAACTCTGTATATATAAGGTTTTGCATGGTTGATAGCAAACAGTGCAAAACCAAAGTGATAAATCATTATATTTTTTAATGAAATGTTGCATCAAAAATAACAGATAAACGTCTACCGTATCCAGGCCAGGAGGTCATCCCGGCTCAGATTATGAATCCTGGCGCGTATCAATCCGGTAAGCCCTTTCACATCCTTTTTCTTAGCACTTATAGGTGTCAGCACATTAAGCCACTGGCGCCAGGGCGGGAGCATGCCAAGACGCTGTGCCACGCCGTCCATTATACCATCAACATCTTTTATACTGTCCATCTTATTGACAGCTACCACCACATCAAGGTCAAGTTCATGGAGGAACTGGAACATTTCAACCTCAATCGGAATCTCACCCCTTCCCTCCCAGCGGTCCACCACCTCAGCAAAAGACCTGCCATCCACAACAAGCACTGTCATAACAATGCGGTCCTTATGCTTTTCAATATACCTGACAAACGCAGTCTTAACAAGATCCTGCTTATGTTCTTTAATACCTCGCATGAACCCGAATCCGGGCATATCAGTGACCACCAGGTCTCCGAATTGCAGGTGAGAAGGTCTCAGGGTGACACCAGGCCGCCGTCCTACAGGCACATTCTTGCCGGTAAGGCCGCGTATGAGTGTGGACTTGCCCACATTGGAGCGCCCCACAAACACAATCTCATAATCCACGTCCGGGTTTTTCTT
>DAOWEE010000337.1 GCA_030638625.1 Methanosarcinales archaeon | reverse complement strand
GGTTACCTTTTCAATCACCTGGCGCTCAGGCAGACCCACAGTAGTATATTCTTCACCTTCACTGGTCAGGTGGTAGGTTTCACTAATATCTTCAGATACCTGCACCAGCCCTTTCTCCTGCAGCATAAAAGCACCCTGCATAGCTGCCTCTACATTGATACCTGAGGCTTTTGAAAGGGTTTGCGGATCAGCTGTCTTTAGTTCTCCCAGGGATAAGAGTACCTGCTTTTCATTGGGTATAAGGTCTGATTGCGTAACATTGGCCATTGTTTTCACCTTAGTTTCAGGGTATATACTACCCTATAAATGACTTAAAACTATCCGTATCATTCCAGTAATATCAGCCTGAACTATAGCCCTGGCAAAATAAAATATGAAAGTATTGCACTGCCAAACATCATAAGAATAACAAACTTCAACAATTTCCCAAGGAAACATCCGATAGTGTACAGATGCACCGGAAAGCGGGAGAATCCTGCCACAAACGTGACCACTTCAAAAGGAAACGGGGTCATGGCACCCAGGAATACAACAGCAATGCCTATCCACTCATGAATCATGAGCCAGCCGTGAATCCGGTCGCCAATCCCACCTTTATTGAATCGCCCGGCAATGGCCTCACTTCCCCTGCCAAGGAAATATGTCGTGAGACTTCCCAGGGTGGCACCGGCAGAGACTACAAATACCGTGGGTATAAGCGGGAATCCCAGTGTCGGAAGACCTGCCACAACAGGCTCCAGGAATATGGGAAGCAGGCTGCTGGCAATAAATGAGAGTATAAAAATGCCTAAATACGTTCCGGGTGCCACTATGTTTTCAATCAATAGATATCCTCGAACATTGGAAAGTCTGACAATAGTACCTATATTTTATATCTCTTGTGGATTATGAAGGTGACACATATTATAAAGGTGAAATATATGGACCCTGTTAAACAATTAATGGATGAACATCGGGTAATTGAAAGATTAGTGGATATACTCGATAAAATCATCGAAGGTATGGAGAACGGCGTTAAAGTCTCTCCTGAATTGCTGATGACAAATATCGGTATGCTCATGGAATGTGCCAATGAGTACCATGGTGGAAAAGAGGAAGATGTAATCATACCATATCTGGAAGAAACAGGTAAAACAGAACTTAAAGCGGCTCTCGTGTCTTTTTCAAATGAATATGATGCATGTTTGAAGTATATTTCTAACATATTTGGAGTTATGGAAGTTTATGCCTCCGGTGACTTGGGTGTGGCTGGAAAGATTGTCGAGAACGGCCGCAAATTCATTGAAGTGGTTCGTCCAATTTTCGCAAAGGAAGACGAAGCTGTGTTCAAAGTATTGAAACAGGGTTTGAGTAAGGAAGAACTGACACAACTTGGTGAAATGATACAGGATTTCGAGTATTCCTGGAACGGCCCCCTGATAAATAACTACCAGAAAATGGTGCGTGAAATGGAACGCGACGCGGGCCGGATAATTTGGTGAGAACCGAAAATAATATCACTTTACCCACCTTCTAAAACCCTTATATGACTACCATGACCGACTCATCTAATTCACCAGAAAAAGCAGGCAAAAGGGAGGAATCCAAAACACTCCCTCTTAAATCCGATTTTAGCGAATGGTACAATGAACTGCTGCAGGTAGCCGAAATAATGGATGTTCGCTATCCTGTGAAAGGATTGTACGTGTGGAACCCATTTGGTTTTTCCATTCGCAGCAGGGTTTATTCCATAATGCGGGAACTGCTTGATAACACCGGGCATGTTGAGGCAATGTTCCCGTTGCTTATTCCTGAACATGAATTCATGAAAGAAGCAGAGCATATCAAAGGGTTCGAGGAAGAGGTTTACTGGGTAACCCATGGCGGGACCAATCCGCTGGATGTGAAACTGGCGCTTCGCCCGACCAGCGAGACCGCCATTTATCCAATGTATAAATTGTGGGTGCGCTCTCATTCTGACATGCCGTTGCTCATTTACCAGATAGTTAATACTTTCCGGTACGAGACCAAACACACGCGCCCCCTGATACGGTTGCG
>DAOWEE010000050.1 GCA_030638625.1 Methanosarcinales archaeon | reverse complement strand
CAGATCAGACCGTTAATGAAGATACAGTTGTGAATTTCAATGGTTCCGGTTCATTTGATGATGTTGGCATTGTCAGTTATTCATGGGATTTCGATGTCAGTGACGGCATAACTGTTGAAGCCAACGGTGCCACACAAAACCATACCTACCCCAATCCCGGTATATACACCGTCACCCTGAATGTTAGTGATTCAGACGGAAATTATGCAACAGATACATTGACTGTTACCGTTAATGATGTTACAACCACTAAAAGCTCGGGTGGAGGAAGTAGCGGCAGCAGTGGCACATCTGGCGAAACCTTCGAGAACATAATATGCACCGAAACTGATCGCAGATTTATAGGTAAAGACCAGGAGGTCAGCTTTAATTTTGAACTGGAATGTAACTATGTGAAATATATCAACTTCACAAGTCTCACCAGTTTTGGAAAAGAAGCTGCAAAAGTAGAGATTCTTAACCATACCTCTTCCCTGGTAGATAAAGACGCTCCAGATGAAGTATTTAATAACCTGAATGTTTGGATTGGTAACCTGGGCCTGATATCAGAAAATAAAGTAAAAAATCCAACAATCACATTTATTGTTGACAAATCATGGGTTAAGGATAATGGTATTGCTTTGAACACAATTTACCTTTACAGCTATGATGACTATACCAGGGACTGGGAAAAGATTTCTGCACACAAGACAGGTGAAGATTCGAGTAGCTATTATTTCAAAGCCAATCTTCCAGTAAGAAAAAATATTGGACCCATGGCTATCTCTGGAAGAATTTCATCTTCTTCATCCATGCCCACATCTTTCAATGCCTCAATACCATTGATAGTACCCACCTCGACCCATACAGCCCAGCCCCTATTAGAAAAAAGTAGCATTATTACGCCTGTCACATGGACAAGCACCTGGAAAGAAAAAGTTTCAGGATTCCAGATATTGTTAGTCATTCTGGGAATAATAGCATTATTTGTTGCAGGTGTAAAACGGGATGAAATAACCGACACCAATGTTAAAGTAAAAGATGAGTTGACCAATCCCCAATTCATGAACGCATTACATTTCATAGCCCTTGTCTGCTTTGGTTATCTCTTGTTGAGATTCCTGCTGTACATCCTCGATGCAACACACATAGGACTGGGATGGCTCGAAGCAAATCAGGAAAGTGGTTTTCTGATTACAATCCTTTTACTTATTTTTTCACTTTTGATAATAGATGGTGGTGTCACCCTTGGTCGACGACGGTTGGGTGATGTAAAACATTCAGTTGTAGAAAGCGGGATATCACTTGCCAGTGTAGGCATTAAAAGGTCGAAAGAACTGCCTGCAATAATATATGAATTATCCGGCACTGTGAATGAATTGCCCGTAATCGCAAAAGAATTACCAGGGACAGTGAAAGAATTACCAGGAATCGTGAAAGGAAAAGCAAAAATCGGTATTTCCAGTGTAAACAGACTACCTATTATATTAGGTAATTTTTGGCACAAAGAGCCCGATAGCAAAATAACACCAATTAAATTACCAGCGCCAGTATCAGGACTAAATCAAAAACAAGAACTGGCTGAAAATGGAGAAACGCCCCCCTCAACTGTTATGGAACCTTCCCAACCTGAAGTTAAGAAATCTCTTTCTTTTGACGAAATCGGAGGTGAATTGCAACCTGATGTAGTGCCAGAGATTAAACCAGAACCGACACCATTTCCTGAAAAAACCCAGGTTATACCTGAAAAACCCGTGCCACTGGAAAATGCCATCAAAAGACCTGCTCCATATAAGGAACCTAAATCCAATGTAAAGTTCTATGAATCAGTGCCAAAACTGGTCGAAGAAGGTAAAAGAGTTATCAAGGCGTTTGATTCAGAACACAGTATCAACGTCATCGACTTCAGGTCAAAAATAACCCAAAAAGATGTTGAAATCAACATCGAATTATTAAAAGAACATTCTGTAATGGCTGAACCTATCAGGGAAGGGCTGGTATACGAGTTTGATAATATAGGGCTCAATATGCCTGATGAAGCTGTGCATAAAGTGATTATCAGGTTCAAGATAGACAGGGAATGGTTTACCCATAACAAGATTAGAACCGTGCAACTCGAGCAGTTCATCAATAGGGGCTGGGACATTTTGACCAGCAAGAAGATTGGTCAGGATGCCAAGTACCTGTTCTATGAGGCGAATGTCCCCTCCCTTTCAGTGCCTTTTGCAATCGTAGGAACCTAAAAAGGATTTTATTATAAAATACTGCCAAATATTTCTTTTATGACAACAGTTGGGTCAATATTTGCCACACTCAGCACTACATATACTCCTATGAATGTGCCCAGCACGCTTCCCATGTTGGCAAGAGCTGCCACCAGCAATACTCGAAACAGTCGGTTACTCATCATTTCATTAACGGTTTCAGCTTCCAGAACTGTCTTAAAATCGTCAGTGGAGGGGGGACGTTGTTTTGCTTCCATCAGTCCGGCAAACCAACCTGCTGCCATCAAGGGATTGAGGGATGTGAGCCAGGCAACTGAAAATGCAGTCAGTATAGACTTTGGATGCCCTCTGGCCAGGGCAGCACCGGCAGCACTCAGTACACCGTTTATGATTACCCAGTAGCTCATAGCTATCAATAACATATAGGGTGAAATAGCACCTTCGATGACCCCAAAAATCACTAACAAGAACGTGGCAATGGCAATAGCCACAAAGCTAAATCCAACAATCTTCATGATGCTGAACCTCTTTTTTGGCACACTTACCAGTTGTCCCATGGCCGGGAGAGTCTCAGGATGTTGCAGGTAATTGTTAATACCCTGCCTGTGTCCGGCACCTACCACAGCCACAACCCGGTCGGTCTTTGCAGCCCTTAGCAGGTTTGTAGTCATATAAGCGTCACGTTCATCTATGAACACCCTGGCAGCTGATGGTGCAAATTTACGCAGTTCTTCGATTAACTGGGTGACAACGTCAGTTTCGGTCACAGAATCGATATCTACTTCCTTACCACCTAATCCCACGGCTGCCATCATTATAGCTCCGGTCATTTTGAGCTTTTCCCAAAGACCCATACTTTGCCAGAATCTCTGCAGGGTTATCTGGATATCCCGGTCCAGAAGCACGATACGGGCACCTGTGGATTCAGCTTTTTTAATTGCATGAATCATCTCGGCACCGGGGTCAACACCCATGTCGTCCCCTATCTTCTTTTGGACATAGGCCAGCAGCCAGTGTATCAGGAAATAGTAAGGCTGACTGCCGCCGAGAATGTCCTTTGGTGAGATTTTCTTTGACTCTACCTGCTCGGTCAGTGCCTGGTACCGGGCAGGACACAGTTCCACTGCTACCACATCTGGCCGCTCACGCTCTATGGTCTGGTCAACTTCGGTAACACTTTTGTCTGAAACGTGGGCAGTGCCCACTATGATGATATTGTCTGCCGGGTTGTCAGAGATGGGTGTATGTCCACTGTCTGATTGGGTAATATTGAACGAATAGTTGATATTGTACTGTTGGTCTTCTGAATTCATTCATTCACCGTATATGTTAGGTAATTGATGGTAAGAACACTGATGATATAACGCGATACTACATATACTTTCATCAAATACAAATTATCTTTTTGGCAGGATTCACATGAATACATAATATCTTATATCGAGTAGTATTAAAAAACTATATAACTAGTCAGGTTAAACGAGTAGCACAGAGGGAATAACATGCGTGCTGAAGTATCAACTTTGTTTGGATTGAATGTTTATACTGATAAAGGAGTCTATGTGGGAAAGGTCAATGATCTGGTACTGGATCCAAACGAATCCAAGATATCGGGATTGGCTGTTGGGAAAATCAACCCGGAATTATTCGATAGTGAGAGTAAGGGTGTAATTCTACCTTACCGCTGGGTAATTGCATCAGGGGATATAATCATCATTAAACAGATGGCACGCAGGTTCAAGAGAGAGGAAGCGGAACCTGAAAAGAAATCTGATTGATGCTTCATAATGACAGAATGAAGAAGCGGGAATTATTCTCGCTCCTAAGGGTTGCCAGCACAGCAGTCGTAAGAGTAGATGGTCGTGGTTTTTCTAAAGCCCTTCATAAACTCGAGTTCAAAAAACCCTATGATATTCGTTTTGCAGAAGGTATGGCCCGTTCTACTCATGATTTTTTCAGCAAAAGTGGCATAAATCCCACATTGGCATATCTGTTCTCGGATGAGATAAACCTGGTATTTGTCCAGGACATGCCCTTTAATGGCAGACTCGAGAAAATAGATTCCGTAATCCCCAGTTTCATTGCTTCGGCACTGACCATAAACCTAGGAATTGCACAACCTCTATCTTTTGATTCAAGAGTATCTATCATAGACCGCAATGACATTACTGAATATCTTAACTGGCGGCAGGATGAATGCTGGCGTAACCTGGTAAGCTCATATGGTTATTACCTGTT
>DAOWEE010000289.1 GCA_030638625.1 Methanosarcinales archaeon | reverse complement strand
TGCTTGCATCCCAGGCCAGGGATGCTGCCCGTAAGGCAAGGGAACTGACCAGGCGCAAGAGTGCACTGGAAGTATCCTCGCTGCCAGGAAAACTGGCTGATTGTTCAGAGAAGGACCCGTCCCTTTGCGAAGTCTATCTGGTAGAGGGCGACAGTGCGGGGGGTTCAGCAAAACAGGGACGAAGCCGTGCGTTCCAGGCAATATTGCCATTGAGGGGCAAGATACTCAATGTTGAGAAGGCCAGGTTGAACAAGATACTCAAGAACAATGAGATACGTGCCCTGATAACTGCCATAGGTACGGGTCTGGGTGATGATTTCGATGAAACAAAGGCCAGGTACCACAAAGTAATCATAATGACTGATGCCGATGTGGACGGTGCCCATATCAGGACATTGTTGCTTACGTTTTTCTACCGTTACATGAAGGAGTTGATCGAGCTGGGATATGTGTACATAGCCCAGCCGCCCCTGTACCGCATAAAGAAGGGGAAGGTCACCCACTACGTTTACACTGATGCTGAGAAAGATGCAAAAGTGGAAGAGATGGGGGGACAGGGCGTCGGAGTCCAGCGTTTTAAGGGTCTGGGCGAGATGAATCCTGACCAGTTGTGGGAGACCACTATGGACCCTGAGACCAGGACACTGGTACAGGTCACGCTTGACAATGCCTTAGAAGCGGATGAGATTTTTACAGTGCTTATGGGTGATAAGGTGGAGCCCAGGCGGGAATTTATTGAACGACATGCAAGGGAGGTGAAGAACCTTGATGTCTGATGAGCTTCCCGGAGATGAAGAGTTGAACGATAACGAGGAAAATATGGTCGAAGATACCGGCGAGGGTACTGAAAAGAATGTCAGTGAAGATATCGGTGAAAATACTGATGTGAGTCTGGTTGAAGACACGGGCGAGGACACTGAAGAAGCTTCTGAAGAGAATGTCCCTGAAGATATCGGTGAGGACACGGGCGAAGCAACGGGTGAGGATGCCAACGAGGGGACTGTCGATAAAATCATACCACTTAACATCGAGGACGAGATGAAGACCTCGTATATCGATTATGCCATGAGCGTTATTGTTGGCAGGGCACTGCCTGATGTGCGTGACGGCCTGAAGCCTGTACACCGTCGTATCCTGTTCGGTATGCAGGAACAGGGCATGACCCGTGATAAGCCCTACAAGAAATCTGCAAGGATTGTGGGTGACGTTATGGGTAAGTACCATCCCCACGGCGACGCTGCTATCTATGACACAATGGTCAGGATGGCCCAGGATTTCAATTTACGATACCCACTAGCCGACGGCCAGGGCAACTTCGGCTCCATTGACGGAGATTCGGCTGCAGCCATGCGTTATACCGAAGTTCGCATGGACCGTATCGCTGAGGAGATGTTGGCTGATATTGACAAGAAGACTGTTGATTTCATACCCAACTACGACGGTTCCCTGAATGAACCGACGGTACTGCCGTCTAAACTACCCAACCTGCTGGTGAACGGATCCACTGGTATTGCAGTGGGTATGGCCACCAACATGCCGCCACACAATCTCAATGAGATCGTGGATGCGGTGAACATGACCATCGATGACCCGGATATAGAAATCCAGGACCTGATGGCCGTGGTTAAGGGACCTGATTTCCCAACAGGTGCTTATATTTTTGGTACCGGCGGGATTCGCAGTGCGTACCAGACCGGGAGAGGCATTGTGAAGATGCGGGCAAAGACCAGCATTGAGGAACAGAAGAATAAAGAGAAGATAATCATTGATGAGGTGCCTTACCAGGTGAACAAGGCAAAGCTCAGCGAGAACATCGCCGGACTGGTCAGGGAAAAGAATATCGCCGGCATTACCGATTTGCGGGATGAATCTGACAGGGACGGTATCAGGGTTGTTATCGAACTGAGCCGGGGCACCAATTCAGATGTGGTGCTGAACCAGCTTTATAAACATACCCAGATGGAGTCCTCTTTTGGAATCATCAACCTTGCGCTGGTAGACGGCCAGCCCCAGGTGCTGAACCTGAAAGAACTTATCGTGCATTTCATTGACCACAGAGTAGTGGTTATCACCCGCCGCAGCCAGTTCGAACTTGAGAAGGGCCGCAAGCGCGCCCATATCCTTGAAGGACTGCAAATTGCACTTGACCATATCGACCAGGTTATTACCCTTATCAGGGCAAGCAAGACAGTGGAAGAGGCCCGGAATGGGCTGATTTCTAATTTCGAGCTTAGTGAGGAACAGGCAAAAGCTATTCTGGAGATGAGACTGCAAAAACTCACTGGTCTTGAACGTGAGAAGATAGACAATGAGCATAAGGAATTAATGGAAACCATCAAATGGCTGCTTGAGTTGCTGGCAGACCGTAACAAGATACTCAATATCATCAAAGAGGAGTTAACCTCCATAAGAGACAAATACGGGGATGCCAGGCGCTCCCAGATTGTCGAGGGCGGTGTGGACCTGGAGGATGAGGACCTGATACCTGTGGAAGATGTGGTGGTCACAATCTCCAACAGCGGGTATATCAAGCGCATGCCCGTTGACACGTACAGGCAGCAGCGCAGGGGCGGGCGCGGCGTCATTGGTATGGATACTAAGGAAGCCGATTTCGTTGAGGACCTGTTCGTGGCATCCACGCATGATTATATCCTGTTCTTTACAGACAGGGGACGCGTACACTGGCTTAAGGTCTATGAGATACCTGATGCTTCAAGGCAAAGCCGTGGTAAAGCCATAATCAACCTCATTGAAGTGGATAACGGTGAAAGTGTCACTGCCCAGATACCGGTAAAGAAGTTTGACCAGGGACAGAATCTCATTATGGCTACTAAGTGCGGTGTAGTAAATAAGACCGACCTGTCAGCGTTTAAAAATCCCAGGCGCGGAGGCATTATAGCCATAAAACTGGATGAAGGGGATGAACTGCAAACCGTTAAACTGACAGATGG
>DAOWEE010000174.1 GCA_030638625.1 Methanosarcinales archaeon | reverse complement strand
GGACGACCTGGAGGTGGATACCCTGCGCCAGACCGCAAACGTGGCTACGCTTCCCGGCATCCAGAAATATTCCATGGCCATGCCCGATGCACATTTCGGGTACGGCTTTCCCATCGGCGGCGTGGCAGCCTTTGATGCCCGGGATGGCGTGATATCACCGGGCGGCGTGGGATTTGATATTAACTGCGGTGTGCGTATCATCAGGACAGACCTGGAGGTGGGCGAGGTCAGGCCGCGCATTAAGGAATTAATGAACGAACTGTTCAACGCCATCCCTTCAGGCGTGGGTTCAAAGAGCAGGCTCAGGGTATCAGGCAGCGAACTGGATGACGCTTTTACCTACGGCGCTCGCTGGGCTGTGGAAAGCGGATACGGTGTGGATGCCGATATCGAACACTGCGAGGACGGAGGGTTCATAGATGCGGCAGACCCTGGAAAAGTGAGTGAGAAAGCCCACAAACGCGGCAAGCCCCAGTTTGGGACACTGGGTAGCGGCAACCATTTCCTTGAGATACAGGAAGTGGATAAGATATACGAACCCGAGATTGCCGAAGCATACGGCATCAGGGAAGGCACCATCACCATCATGGTACACTGCGGTTCCCGTGGCGCAGGTCACCAGATATGCACTGATTACCTGCGTGTCATGGAGCAAGCCTCAAGGAAATATGGTATTAATCTGCCTGACAAGCAGCTGGCATGTGCACCTGCCAACAGCCGTGAGGGGCAGGACTATTTCAAGGCCATGGCAGCCGGGGCAAACTATGCCTGGGCAAACCGGCAGGTCATCACCCATTGGGTCAGGGAGACCTTTGAGAAATTCTTTGGCAGGGTTGCTGAATCGCTGGGTATGGACCTGGTATATGACGTGGCCCATAATGTGGCAAAACTGGAGGAACACGAGATTGACGGTGTTAAGAAACCGGTCTATGTCCATCGTAAAGGAGCCACACGGGCATTCCCGCCCAATCACCCGGATGTGCCGGCAGCCTACCGCTCATTGGGCCAGCCAGTGCTCATCCCTGGCAGCATGGGCACGCCGTCCTATATCCTGCACGGGGCTGAGCGGGCAATGGAGCTGACATTCGGTTCTGCCTGCCACGGTGCGGGCAGGGTTATGGGCAGGGGTGAAGCTAAGCGGAAATTCAGGGGTGAGGTGCTGGAGAAACAGCTGGCAGATATGGGTATTACGGTAAAGGCCACACACCC
Source organism: Methanosarcinales archaeon (assembly GCA_030638625.1). Taxonomy (GTDB): domain Archaea; phylum Halobacteriota; class Methanosarcinia; order Methanosarcinales; family Methanocomedenaceae; genus Methanocomedens_B. The sequence continues at coordinate 2,218 of DAOWEE010000174.1, read as the reverse complement.
GTCCATGCTGGCAGAGGAAGCACCTGCGGTCTATAAATCCAGCAGCGAAGTGGTGAATGTAATGCATGACCTACATGTAGCCCGCAAGGTGGTCAGGGTCAAACCATTAGGGGTTGCCAAAGGGTAACTGTTATATCTGGAATAGTTTAATCTAAACCATAACTTTTATAAAATCCTGCAGGGATGCCTGATGAAAGCAAAGAAAGTTAAGAAACTTAAGAAGCACATTCCATTAATACCATATATACTACTTTTTGGTGTTGTATTCATTGCCGTTATAGGTTATTTTTTAGTCAATGCTGATATTACTGATGGTCCTGTACCTTTCCTTGCTCAGCCTACACCCGAACCCACCCCAGGGGAGGATAATTTGCTGTCCATCATTAGTGCAGCTGACATGGAACTAATTGTACCTGATAAATTACATGGAGACTGGGATTTCCTGAGCAACTATAGTGGGGATGGAACAGTGACTATGATGTTTGATAGACCTGAAAATCACAGGGTTGTTATCATTGTGCTTGACAAAAGGTCGGCGGATATGGCACGATATGCCGTGACCCCTGAGAATTTTTCCTACACCGAGAGCGGCATTCCATGGGAATGGTCAGAGACCCAGTACAAGCACAGGGCAAAGGCCATGAAAGGGGTTTACATGGTTGACAATACCCAGATGGGTGAATTAATAGCCTACCCACATGACCGCTTTTTAGTAATAGCATATATCCTGGGCGAAAATGACAAGAGAGTGGACATGCAGGAATTGCTGGACAAACTTGAATTTCAATAGTGGTTGATATGGCAGCAAGGGTGGGAACGTATCCGGGACTTTTGGTATTGCTGCTGCTCTGGCTATCGCTTACCTCACCCCTGGTGGCAGCGCAGACCTGTATCGAGGTGGGTGAGGCAAACCAACCCCAGAATTTGGTCCTCCTGATAGTGGACGGTATGGGGTCCGGGTATGTGAGTCCGGGCAGCGTCCCGGCGGCGCTTGACGGCACTCCTATCCTCCCTCCTGATGTTTTATTTATGGACAGCCTGGTTGCAGAAGGTGTCATGCTGCCGGATATTAGCGTACCTATCCCCAGTACCGGGCCTGCCCATTCAGTGATAGTTACCGGTTATTCAGGGGCCGAACCCGAGACGGTGGCTTACGTTGGGGCTACTATTTATGATGTGCTTGAGGACGAAGATTTCCTTACTATGGCACTTATGCACAAGGGCGATTCTGCGCCCATGCGGGGTGAACAGGACGTTATACTGTACAGCGAGGCCAATTCCATCAATGAACCTGTTCTTATAGTGCAGATTAATGATAATGCGGTGCCAGTCGATATAGTAGACGAACTTGAATACTGGGAACGGCAGTTGCCTGCCTATCTGGAAGGGAACGAAGGAATTGACAGATATACTGCTTATTCGGATTGGGAACTGGATGCAGCTGCTGACATGGTTTTGTTGATGGCCCAACAGCACCCTGGTATGAGGTATATCTTTACGGTAAATGTAGGTGTGGTGGACAGTGCCGGGCATTACCGTGGAGTGGAGGGATATGCAGATGCCATTGAAGGTGTTGACCACAGGCTTGAACCGCTGTACACGGCGGCAAGTGAAAGTAGCACGGCACTTGTCATCACTGCCGACCACGGCATGGCATTCAGGACAGCCGATGCGGCCAGGGGCGGGCATGCGTCAGAGGATTACCGGTCACCTGAGGCACTTACTGTGCCGCTGCTCATAATTTCACCTAACATTGTTCCGGGTGTGTTCGATGATGGTTTCGGGCAGGAGGATGTGGCACCAACCATACTGTCAGTGCTGGACGTGGCCGGTCGCCCGAAATATGGTGACGGTGAGGCAATACCGGTTAAGGATTATGCTAACTTATGGGTGAGTTCGGATGCTGGTGCCGGTACTGATGTGGAGTTATTGCAGGGAGGGGAAATCATTGCCAGTGGAGAGGGGGCGCACTCCTATGTTTTTGTGGGATTAAAACCAAAAATTAATTATATTGTAAAGGTTTCTAACGGGGATGGATTACTGGAACAGGCGGTGCATCTGGACGTTGACCGTTCCATAAGGTTTGGAAATTCAATGGTTGGTGGTGATGAGACTGTGTGGGATGGTGAGATGTGGAAAAAAGTAATCGCATCAATCCTCATCCTTTTGGTTATAGCTGGTGGGATGATAGTAATTAGCAGAATAGAGAATTGATAAT
>DAOWEE010000097.1 GCA_030638625.1 Methanosarcinales archaeon | reverse complement strand
GAGAGTATTATATGCTTCAGGCAGGGACGAGCTGAAGCAAAGGATACTGGCACTTTATGAAGATGAGGTGTTGAGAAAAAGGTTGGGTGCTGATGGCAGGAAGTTTGTGGAAGAGAATTATGACTGGTCAAATATTGTGGGTAAATTGGAAGATGTGTTAATTAATACAGCGATGGGAGATAGAAACGATAACAGGGATTTTACATGAAAATACTCATTACTTCACTACCTGATGTTAAGCGTATCAATCCACAGAGACCGCATCATATCATTAAAAGGCTGTCCCGAAATCATGAGGTCACGGTATTGAGTGTTAAAGCCTGGTGGCTGGAGGAAAAGCATGATGAGTATCTGGCAGAGTGTCTGAAAGATGCCAGGTTGAATTATATTACTGAGAAGCGGATAAATCCTGTGTTACAGGAATTGATGTTAATAAAAAATTTCGATGCGTTTAATGAAAAACTGAATTTGAATGAATATGATATTCATGTCAATTTTAACAGCTTGATTGCAGGTTATTATGTGGCTAAAAAGTTAAAATCTTTTGATATCCCTACAGTATTTGATGTGGCTGATGATTTGCCTGAAGCGATTAAGACATCTCCACAAATTCCTCGTATGTTCAAGAATATCGGACATTCTGCGGGTAAATTTATGTTTAATAAATCGTTTAAAGTATCTAATAAGATCACTTTAGTTACTGATTCGCTTTTTAATTCCTACAACTTTCCACCAGAAAAATCAAGAATAATACCAAATGGTGTTGATACTGAATTGTTTTCCCCCTGTGATTCCGGGAATTTGAAGAGACAATTAGGAATAGAACATGATTTTATTCTGGGATTTCTTGGGGTATTGAGTGAATGGGTTGAACTTGAACAGACTTTTATTGCAATAAAACGATTAATTGATTCTGGCTATAAGGTTAAGATGGTAATTATAGGAGATGGCGACAAGTTATCTCAATTTAAACAATCAGCCCGACAACATGGAATGTCAGAAAATGTCATATTTATTGGAAGTGTTTTAACCAGTGAATTGCCTGTATATATCTCCTGTATGGATGTGTGTATGGTCTCCCGAAAAACCACGTCAGACAGCCAAAATTCATTCCCTTTGAAATTACTTGAATATATGGCATGCAGTAAACCTGTAATTTCTTCTGAGCTAAGTGGTGTCAGGGAAATAGTTGGTGATATGGTACTATATGCGACCAGTAGCGATGAGATAGAACATGTGGTAATCCAGATTTACAATGATAAAAAAATCAGGGGAAAAATGGCTTTTGAAGGTATGGAATTTGTAAATGAAAATTATAGCTGGCAAAAGGTTTGTGCAGATTTTGAAAACGTCCTGGTCGAGGCAGTAAATGAGTACACTAAATAAAAAAGAGCTTGCAGCAAAGTCAATTGATTTTTTCCTGAAAAAGCCATCACACCAGCATGTCCTGTGGCTAAACTTTGCCCTTACTTATAATTGCAACAGCCGTTGCGTTATGTGTTCTATCTGGCAGAAATATAAACAAAAACCAGGACTGGCAAAAAAAGAACTGACCTTACATGATATTGGAACCCTGCTTGACTCACCATATCTGGCCAATCTCCAGGGAGTGAGTTTTACAGGCGGTGAACCACTTTTGAGGAAGGACTTTGTGGAGATTGCGGGTTTGTTTATCAACCGGTACCCGAATGCCATAATCGGAGTAGCCACCAATGGTCTCAATCCCAATCTCACCATCGATAAGATAAAACAGGTCCAGGACAAATACAACCCAAAACATTTCAGTGTTTCACTTTCCCTGGACGGCCTTAATGCAAAACATGATGAAATCCGTGGGGTGCCGGGTGCATATGAAGCCTTGAACGAGACCATAGCACTATTGAAGTCAGAAACTGAAGTCAATATTGGGATTGATTTTACCATAACCCCCTGGAATTACAGGGAATTACAAGATGTGTACCGGTTCACGAAAGAGAAAAACATCAAGTTCCTTGCCGGATTTGCACATAACAGCGGTGCCTATTATGGCAATACAGAAATTGAGTTTGATTGGAGCAGCAGTGAACTGGATACTATTGAAGCTGATATGAGAACAATCGTTAAGGACCGAATAAGCAATGAATCGACATTCAATAAGCTCATTGATCCGTATGCGTTCTACCTGTCGGATTGTGTCAGGCACCAGACAGACGGGACAATGCACCAGAGGTGCTATTCAGGTACACATTCACTGTTCCTTGACCCCCAGGGGAATGTCTACCCTTGCATAATGCTGGACCGAAAGCTGGGTAACATAAAGGAGAATGGATTTGATATTATCTGGACATCTTCTGAAGCGAGTTCGATACGGGACGAGATACGGTCAGGCAAATGCGGCTGCTGGGTAGCCTGTGAGGCGGTCCCGTCCATGCTGCGAAATTTCGATTTTGTTAAATGGAATCTTAAGAACAAATTCATCAACAGGATATGAGTCTATGCGTATCTGCTTTGTAGCATATTTCAATGACGAGGGCGGCAAGGGTGATATGGGCACCAGGACGGTTGCCCGGCATCTGGCTGATGGGGTTTCGAAGACGCATGAGGTCCTGAGGGTGGATGTCAGGGATATTGGTTCATGGAGAAAGGCAAAGGCTTTCAGGCCTGATATCATCCATTTTGTGTTTGCGCCTACGACCATGGGTTTCGTGGCAGCCAGGATCTTTTCCCTGTACTGCCGGGGTGCCAGGATGGTGATGTCTGCTCCCAATCCCACGCTGTCTTGCAGGTGGCTGGTCAAACATCTAAGGCCCGATGTTATACTGGTCCAGTCACAGGAATCTGAAAACTTCTTTAAAGACCTTGGGTTTGTGACCAGGTTCCTTTCAAACGGTGTTGATGTGGACCGGTTCGTGCCTGCAGCTCCCGGGCAGAAGGAACTGTTCAGGGAGAAGTACCGGATAGATGCGGAAAAGTTTGTTATACTGCACGTTGGGCCTGTGATACGTAAGAGGAACATTGAACAGCTGATGGAACTGCAGGCCGGAAATACGCAAGTACTTGTTATCGGCCGAAAACCATATGATCCCAGGCTTCTCAACGAGCTTCAGTCCAGAGGTGTGGTGATAATTACAGAGTATATGGAGAAAATTGAGGAAATATATGCACTTTCAGATTGCTATGTTTTCCCCACTCACCCTGATAATAGATGTGCAAGTATTGAGATGCCGCTTTCAGTTCTGGAAGCTATGGCATGTGGTCTGCCAGTGTTTTCTACGAGGTATGGAGTGTTACCTCGGATTTTCAATAATCTCAATGGATTTTTTTATAAAAATTTAACAGAATTAATTCATAAGCTAAAGTTGATAAATATAACTGGAATTAGAATCCAAAACAAAGAATTTATTAATATTTATTCTTGGGATAATATAACGAAAAAATTGGTGGAAATTTATGGAAACTTATTATAAAAACGCCCCGCAAAAGCTCGAAATAATAATAAAGTATTTCAAAGATATAAAATTCGATGACAACATCAAAATTTCTGATATAGGAGGAATATCATCATATTATAAAATATTAGAAACAATTTTTAAAAATGGGGATATATATCTTCTAAATATTAATCGTAGTGATATTATTGGTGTAAAATCAATCGTAGGGGATGCTTATCAGTTACCATTTAAAGACGAAACATTGAACATTATAACATCATTTGATTCAATTGAACATTTGGTGAATGTTGATGATTTTTTGAAAGAATCTTTTCGTGTATTAAATGTAGGTGGATCGTTGATAATTTCAACTCCGAATTTAGCTGACTTTTATAGTAGAATTACGTTCCTGCTCGGATACACTCCTTTTTCATATAATCCGAGTAAATTCAGGGTAGCTGTTCCATTCTCGAAAGTTGAAACAAATATGGGACATAAAAGCGTATTTACATATAAAGGATTAAAGGAACTTTTGACAATCCATGGGTTTAATATTGTTGGTTCATATAGTTATTCATATATTGACTCTTTCTATTTTGAAAATGATTTAGAAAAAATGAAAAATGAAGTTGGTTTTTATAATGTGAGAAAAATGCTAGATAGAATTTTACCAAAGTCAATGGGAGAAGGGATGTTATTTATATGCAATAAGGTATGAAGATGAAAAAAAGAATCTTAATTTGTTTCACTGGCATCGACGGCTCAGGAAAAAGCACACTTTCAAGGACGCTTACTGAGAGATTGGAAAAAGAAAATATTGAAGCTAGATATCTATGGTGGTTCTCTGCCGAGAATTCGCTTATTAGAAGAACAATTAGGTTATTTGCCAGAAATGGAACTCCAGGATCAATTGAAAACGATAAAGGAAAACTCCCGAAATCCTCATTAATACAGAAATTATACCAATACATTGTATTATTGGATTACCAGAGGCAGACCATTTTCAGCGTATGGCTTCCACTTGTTTTAGGTAAAACCATTATTTGCGACAGGTATGTGCATGATATTGCATTAAGCTTTACAAAAGAATTCAAATATCCTGAAGTTAAAACGAGGAAAATGATATCAACACTCTTGAAACTATCCCCCAAGCCGGACATTTTCTTTTTTGTGGATGTCCCTGTGGAAGTTGCGATGCAGAGAAAAAATGATATACCCTCGATAAAAGATCACGAAGAACTCAAGATTTTATATTCTAATTTTGTTAAAGATGAGATGATAGTGCTGGATGGAACAAAGAGCCTTGATGAACTAAATGATATGATATGGATTTATGTACAAAACCATTTAAAAACCTCAGGAGAAAACCTTCGTGAATAAGATCCTGTCCATTGGCATTGATTCCCTGGACCCCGAACTGCTGTTAAAATACGAGGTCGACCTGCCTAATTTTACCAAAATCAGGAAACAGAGTCCTGTAATCCATTCCAGTTCGGTTTTCCCTGTAGATTCCATCCCGGCATGGGTGAGCATTTATACGGGACTTAATCCTGCAAAACACGGCATAATCCACTCATTTGACATATTCGGATCAAGCTGGAAGGATATTGTGGGCATCGATGTCAATGTGTTCAAAGGCAGTACTTTTTGGGACCGGGCCAGTGACAGCGGCAAAAAGGTGTGCATATTGTTCCCGTTTCTGGCAGACCCACCATGGGAGGTCAACGGGTTGATGGTGGGAAGGTCCACTGATGAGTTTCACATTCCTGATGAAATAACCTGGATGATACGGAAGGACATCACCACATGTCCTGCAAAAGCCAGGGCAGAATATGGAATACCTGATTCGATTAAAGGAGTAAAGGGGAGACCGCCCTCTAAAAAAGATCTCGACAAATATATCGATGTACTGAAGGCAAACACAATAGAAGAAGGAAACCTTGCATTAAGATTATCAAAAGAAGCGGACTGGGACCTATTCTTCATGATGTTCTCGTGGCTGGACATCGTGCAGCATTTCTTTTGGAGATACTGCGATGAGGAAGACCCTACATATCCGGGCAAGAACCCGTACCAGAATGTGATAAAAGAATTCTACCAGATATATGATAACATACTGGGGGAGTTCATGGAAGCACATCCTGAAACCACCACCATAGTCTTCAGCGACCACGGGCATGCCATGCGGCCTGTCAGGACAGTCAACATTAATGAAGTATTACGGAAAAAAGGCCTGCTCAAATCCCGGTCAGGCAGGATAAGCCCTGCCCCGTTTATCCTTGAGAACCTGAAACGAATATCACTGGACCTTATCAGGAAGTTTGAACTTGACCACCTGATGGTCAGGGTATCAAAATCTAAAGCCTTATCCTCGATAAGCAAGGACATCTATATGTCTTCGGCCAGTATCGACCTTGACCGTTCAATGGCATACCTTTCATCCTTTGCCGGACCCAAGTCATACAGCCATGGTGGAATTGAGGTCAATAAAGGGAATCTTGAGGGTGGGTCATATGAGGAACTGAGGACCATGCTTATCGATGAACTCTCAGGGCTGATAGAACCTGAAACAGGCCAGAAACTGGTAAAATGGGTCTGCAGGAGGGAGGATTTATACCAGGGTCAGAATATTCACTTGTATCCTGATATTGTATTTGAACTGGTAGAAGGGTACGGCGTGTACTGGGGCATACATACACCCCTGATAGGTACTGCCTATGAGCATAAACTGGCTTCAGGAGGACATCACAGGGATGCTGTATTCCTTATAGCCAATTGTACAGAACAGCCGAAGAGGGACAACATCAGTGTCATGGATATAGGGCCGACCATCCTGCAACTGCTGGGAATCAAGCCGGAGGAGGAGATAGATGGAAAAAGCATATTCTAAGGGTCTACTCTTAGACAGGCTGCCAAAAATAAGTGCCATCCTCTCATTTGTATTCATCACCATGGCCCTGGTAGTGATCGAGCAGCATTCACCTGCTACTGGCTATGAGCTTTCGCTGTACGACAGCCTGCCGGCAGCCACGTGGATATTCCTTGTTGCGGCAATCGTATTGGGGACTGGCACTATTGTGAGCGCGGCTTTCTCTGAGAAAAAGAACAACTACTGGTAGCTGGGTTTCATGGTTCTTATAATGTGCAATTTT
>DAOWEE010000277.1 GCA_030638625.1 Methanosarcinales archaeon | reverse complement strand
TAAATTCATAGTTATCACCGGAATCAGCGGTAGCGGTAAATCCTCACTTGCATTCGATACCATTTACGCGGAAGGGCAGCGCCGCTACGTGGAATCCCTTTCAGCTTATGCCCGTCAGTTCCTGGGCCAGATGGACAAGCCAGATGTGGAATACATTGAAGGTCTATCCCCTGCCATCTCCATTGAACAGAAGACCACCAGCAAGAACCCGCGCTCAACCGTGGGCACGGTGACAGAGATACACGATTACCTGAGGCTGCTGTATGCCAGGATTGGCGTGCCCCACTGTCCCGACTGCGGGCGTGAGATTGCACCCCAGACCCTTGACCAGATAATAGACAGCGTGCTGGTACTGCCCAAAGATAGTAAAATTTATATCCTCGCCCCAATCGTACAGGACCGCAAAGGCGAATACCGCCAGTTGTTCGATGACCTGAAACGTGAAGGATACAGCCGGGTGCGGGTGGACGGTGAGGTACACAGCCTTGAAGATGATATTCAACTGGGCAGGTACCAGAAGCACAATATCGATGTGGTGATTGACCGGCTCGTTATCAAGGAGGGTATAAAGGAACGGCTGGCCGATTCGATTGAAACCGCACTGCATGTGGGTGGTGGTGTGGTGATGGTACAGGTAATGGATGAAGACCGTGAGATGCTGTTCAGTGAGCACCTGTCATGTGCCCATTGTAACCTGAGTTTTGAGGCACTTGAACCCGCCATGTTCTCATTCAATAATCCCAGGGGTGCCTGTCCAAAGTGCCAGGGACTGGGCAGTACCATGGAATTCGACCCTGAACTGATCATACCCGACCCCTCCTTTTCCATTATGGAAGGAGCTGTGGAGCCATGGGGGAAATCGCCAACTGGTTACCATATCCAGACACTAAAAGCCGTGGCCGATAAATTCGGATTTTCGGTCAATGTCCCCTTTGAACAGCTGAGCCAAAAAGCTAAGGATATTATATTGTACGGGACCAGCGAGAAAGTAAAGTTCAGGTATGTACCAAAGGAAAGACCTGGTGTATGGGAACATTACAGCCGGTTCGAAGGTGTAGTACATAATCTTCAGCGCAGGTACCGCGAATCCACCAGTGAAGAGATGCGTGATAAAATCCAGCAGTATATGAGCACTGCGCCGTGCCATGAATGCGGCGGGAAGAGGTTAAAACCTTATAGCCTTGCAGTCAAGGTGAAGGATACTGGTATTGATGAAATATCTGCCATGTCTGTGAAAGATGCTGCTGATTTCTTTAATGAACTTGAACTAAATGAGCGGGAATTCCTGATAGCCAGGCGCATCCTAAAAGAGATAAATGCCAGGCTGGGATTCCTGATGGACGTAGGGCTTGATTATCTCAGCCTTGGCAGGGCCTCAGGCACTCTCTCGGGCGGAGAGGCACAGCGCATACGCCTGGCCACCCAGATTGGTTCCAGCCTGGTGGGAGTGCTCTACATCCTGGACGAACCCAGTATCGGACTGCACCACAGGGACAATGACAGGCTTATCCGGATGCTGAAACAACTGCGAGACCTGGGTAATACCATCATTGTAGTGGAACATGACCGGGATACCATGCTCGCTGCGGATTATATCGTGGATATGGGGCCGGGTGCCGGGGTCCATGGTGGAGAGGTAGTGGTGGCAGGTCCGCCTGAGAAGGTCATGAAAACCAGGAAATCGCTTACCGGGCAGTACCTTGCAGGTAAGAAAGATATTGACATTCCGGATGAGCGGAGGACTCCGACCGGATGGTTAACTCTCAAGGGTGCACGGGAACACAACCTGAAACACATTGACGTGGAGTTCCCTCTTGGTGTGATGACATGCGTGACCGGTGTTTCCGGGTCCGGCAAGAGCACGCTGGTCAATGAGATACTGAACAAAGCACTGGCGCACAGGCTTCACCGTGCCCGTTCAAAGCCTGGCAAACACGATGACATTGAAGGCATCGAGCAGATAGATAAAGTAATCACCATCGACCAGAGTCCTATCGGTAGGACGCCTCGCTCAAATCCTGCTACCTATACCAACGTGTTCACGCCCATCAGGGAACTGTTCGCCATGACTCCTGAATCCAAGGCCCGAGGCTACAAGCCCGGCAGGTTCAGTTTCAATGTTAGGGGCGGGCGGTGCGAGGCTTGCAGGGGCGACGGCATCATAACTATTGAGATGCATTTTTTGCCCGATGTATATGTGCAGTGCGAAGTATGTCACGGCAGTCGTTTTAACAATGAGACCCTTGAAATAACCTACAAGGGCAAAAATATCGCGGATGTCCTTGACATGACAGTGGAGGAAGCCCTTGAGTTCTTCCAGAATATACCAAAAATCAAGAACAAACTCCAGACAATATATGACGTGGGT
>DAOWEE010000026.1 GCA_030638625.1 Methanosarcinales archaeon | reverse complement strand
TACAATAGTATCTGCAAGTTCAGTAGCAGTGGAAAAACCAGTGTTCGCTGACGATGATAGTTTTTCGTAATTCATTTTCATAGTGCTCACCATACCTGATGCAATATTGACAGTACTCAGGGTGATGCCTGCGGCCCGCCACAAGTGAGTGGTAACCTCTTGCAGGTCACGATTATAACTCATGGGCAGGGCTTTGGTGATAGCCAGTACGGACATGAGGCACCCGTCCACAGTACCGGTCTTTGCCCTCATCAGTTCGGCAGTATCCGGATTCTTTTTCTGTGGCATGATTGAAGAAGTAGATGAATAACTGTCATCCAGTTCCACCAGTCCGAATTCTTCAGAACTCCATAGTATTATCTCTTCAGCTTGCCGGCTCAGGTTGGTCATGATATTGGCAAAGACCGAGATTGATTCCACTGCAAAGTCCCTGGTACTTACCGCATCCATTGAGTTCTCAACCAGGCCGTGGAACCCGAGAAGTTCACGGGTGCGTTCACGGTCGATATCAAAACCTGTTGATGCGAAAGCAGCCGAGCCAAGAGGAGACATGTTTGTGCGCATGAATGCTCCAAGTACCCTCTGGCAGTCCCTGGTCAGGGCATCATGGTAGGCGAGCAGGTGATGGGCAAGCGTGGTGGGCTGGGCATGCTGTAAGTGTGTGTACCCGGGAATGATGGTATCCCGGTTTTCAATTGCAATTTCCAGCATTTTTTTCCGTAAGGATATTAGCTTGTGTAACAAAGTAAGCAGTTCATTTCTCAGGACAAGACGTATACAGGTTGCCACTTCATCATTACGGGACCGTGCCGAATGCATCCGGCCGCCGGTATCCTCACCCACTATCTCGATTAACTTTGCCTCAATTGAGATGTGGATATCTTCATAAGATATGTCAAGTTCACCATAACCACCTTCTTTGATGGCATCCAGTCCTTTGAGGATATGAGTGCATTCATCCCTGGTTATGATTCCAGTTTCTGCCAGCATTATCACATGTGCTGTATCTACCAGCAGGTCGGCCGTGAATATGTGCCTGTCAGTATCCATGGAAGATAGGTAACTTAGCACGTTTGGGTCTTCTTTGTTGAGTCGGCCTCTGCGCAAAATGTTATTCATAGTAACCATAATGTATATTATTGTTAAAAGGAATAAACTTTTTGAATCGTTTCGTCCATTTTATGTGCTTCTATCACCACATTGAATAACCTGTCAATATCTTTTTCAAAATGCAGATGACCACTGCACCCGCAGTCTGTACATCCAAAACCGTCGATGGTCGGAGTCATGTATCCAATAGCTGCCGAGATGGTACATTCAATCTCAAGGTATGTGCAGGTAAGTACCACTCCCTTTGGCCTGGTAAGGGACAGCAAGTAATCAATATGCCAATGCCGGGCAGGGTTATTGCCTGATGCCACAGCCAGGTGACGTTTTATTCTGGCAAACCCGCCTGTACCCCTTGCAGAACCAGTATAGGCATAATACCCGGCAGGGAACTTTTTCATGCCCAGGGCGCCTATCCGGATGTATTTATCCTCATCCAGTCCAAGTATGAGGGAATATATGCCCTTGCCTTTGGGTACATTAAAGGTATGTTCTTCCATTAACAATACATCAACGACAGGGGTTAAACCGATTACCATTCATTCATCCTGTTCAACTGAAAAACCCCCGATTCACAACAAATTATTTATATTGACAGGTAGAATGAAGGCCACGCATATATCAGAGCATACAGCATATTTTATGCAAAATGCATGTAAAATGCACAAATAGATGTTAATGTGGTTTTTATTTCCAATTAACAACACCGTAGGGATTACAATATCCCATGGCACATGGGCATATCATGCCCGAACGCAGCAAACTGCGTGAGTCAGGCCGCCTCGTCGGTGGTCATACAGAGGAATGAAAGTGAGTAAAATAATCAAAAAGACAAACCTGCGTGTGTTAGGTCTTATTAACGACCTCAAGACCGCGTCCAGGGAAAATGAAGTGAAAATCTGGAGGGACATTGCACTGCGCCTGTCTCGTCCAACCAGGAATTTCTCAGAAGTGAACCTGAGCAAGATAAACAGGAATACCAAAGAGGATGAAACCATTATAGTGCCGGGAAAAGTACTGGCATCAGGTACCCTCGAACACAAGGTGAATGTGGTTGCCCTGGGTTTTAGTGACACTGCCAAAGAAAAGATTATAGGAATAGGGGGCTCATGCCTCACAATCGAGCAGCTTGTTAAGGATAATCCCAGCGGCTCAAATGTAAGGATTATGCAGTGAGGTGCAGTGATATGACAGTTATTAATGCAGATGGGATGATATTAGGACGTCTTTCCAGTATTATGGCAAAAAGATTGCTTGCTGGTGAAGAGATTCATATTGTGAATACCGAGAGAATGGTGATATCCGGCGATAAAGTAACCACTTTTACTGAATATAAACAGTCAGTGGACCGTGGAAACAGGGAGTTCGGACCGTATTACCCAAAGCGGCCAGACCATATTGTTAAAAGGACCATACGTGGCATGTTGCCGTATAAGAAAGCAAGAGGAAAGGATGCCATGTCACGATTGAAGACTTATATCGGGGTACCTGAAGAACTGAAAAACGAAGAAACCGCATCAATAGATGGGGCAGACATGAAACAGTTGAGTTCGGTCAAATATATCAGACTGGAAGAACTCAGCACCAAACTCGGAGCCAATTTCTGATCTGGAGGAATGTAAATGGTCAAAATTATCAATACATCAGGAAAGAAAAAGACCGCTATTGCCAGAGCCACCTTTAAGGAAGGGGTAGGTCGTGTAAGAATCAATAAAAAGCCTCTGGAAATAGTAGAACCAGACGTGGCAAAGCTCACGATTATGGAACCCTTAACCTTAGCAGGAGATAAGATAACTTCAAAGGTTGACATTGACGTGAATGTTAATGGCGGCGGTGTCATGGGGCAGGCAAATGCTGTCAGGACCGCAATCGGTAAGGGTCTTGTGGAATGGAGCGGAGATATGGCCCTTAAAGATGCCATGCTCGATTATGACAGGAACCTGCTGGTTAACGATTCAAGGCAGAAAGAGACTAAGAAGTTCGGTGGACCCGGTGCAAGAGCCAGGTACCAGAAATCATATAGATGAGAAAATAAAATGATACCTGTACGATGTTTCACATGTGGAAAGGTCATATCCAGCCTATGGGAAGAATACGAGAAACGTGTGGCTGAACTGGAAGATGCCGGTAAAGTGCTGGATGACCTGGGCGTTGAGAGATATTGCTGTCGAAGGATGTTGCTTACCCACATCAAACTGCTGGATACGTTCGCACCATATCAGTAGGGGTTGTAGGGTAGCCTGGACCATCCTACGGCGTTCGGGACGCCGCAACCTGAGTTCAAATCTCAGCAACCCCACCTCACTATATCAGGGAAGCCCAACAAGGCACTGCTGATAAAATGAAAATAATATCATGTATCGGATTGGAACCATTCCCGGAGGGACTCCGGGAACACAAGTATTTAATGTAAGGAATTATTAGCTGGACTAAATTTGGCTGGACGCATGAATACTTGTTAGTGTAGCGGTCGTATGACCGAATTGTTTTTGAGGTGAAATTGTTGAATACTAATAAATTAACCCGTTATGAGCGTGCGAGAATTATCGGCGCACGGGCACTGCAGATTTCTATGGGAGCACCTGTTCTTCTGGAAGATGATTCTGGCGAACCCATCGATATCGCATTCAGAGAATTGGAACTGGGTGTTATCCCGGTCACGGTCAAAAAGTCGGACGACGTAAAAACAACATAACAACTAATATTATTGATTACAAGGTGAAATTAATGGAAAGTGAAGTAAGTGAAAGTGAAATAAAAGATGCAGGTTACGAATCTATCATCCCACTGGACGAATTCCTGGCTGCCGGTATACACATAGGAACACAGCAAAAAACAAAGGATATGATGAAATTCGTCTACAGGGTCAGGACAGATGGACTTTATGTGCTGGATATACAGGCCACCGACCAGAGAATACGACTGGCTGCAGCACTACTTGCAAAATATGACCCTACAAAGATATTGATAGTTTCTGCCAGGCAGTATGGACATCATCCTGTTAAGATGCTTGCCAAAACCATAGGTGCAAAAGCCATAATCGGCAGGTTCATACCAGGAACACTTACCAACCCAAGTCTGGATATATACTTTGAACCGGATGTTGTCATGGTAACTGACCCACATGGGGATAGCCAGTTGGTAAAAGAAGCAGTCAGTATAGGAATTCCTGTAATTGGTCTTTGTGATACTAACAACTCCACTTCAAACGTGGACCTTGTGATACCCACAAACAACAAAGGACGAAAGGCCCTTTCCCTGGTCTACTGGTTGCTGGCAAAGAAGACCGCTGATCTAAAGGGCATTCCTTTCAATCACAGCCAGGAAGATTTTGAGACAGAATTATAAATGAGAATGTCCAATATCCCGTATTAAAGGTGGTGGTGGATTTGAGACGCCCGGCAGTAGCAGGCCAGTTCTATCCTGGTACCCTGAAACATTTGAAACGCGAACTCAATAGATGTTTTGCCGCAAGTGTGGACCAGACCAGAGACGTTGTTGGAGCCGTGGTGCCTCATGCAGGATATACATATTCTGGTCCAACAGCGGCACATGTGTATGCTGCTCTGCCTAAGGCCGATACTTATGTGATTCTGGGCCCCAACCATACAGGTGTCGGGTCACTAGTAGCAGTCTCACAGGAAACCTGGGAGACACCAATGGGCGAAGTACCTGCTGATAATGAATTTGTGAAAATGCTTGCAGGCGGTATAATCGACATTGATGAGAATGCTCACAGGTATGAACATTCCATTGAGGTTCAACTGCCATTCCTGCAGTACCGGTTTTCCCACCAGTTCAAGATAGTACCCATTTGCATGGGTATGCAGGATGAACAGACAGCAATGGAAGTTGGGAACCAGTTGACAAAGGTAATCAGGGATAGCAGTAAAAAAGTGGTCATCATCGCATCAAGTGATTTCAGCCATTACGTACCTGACAAAGTGGCCAGGGATACTGACAATTATCTTATTGAATCCGTACTTGATATGGATGTGGATGAATTCTATGCCCGTCTGGCAGAAAGGAATGCATCAGCATGCGGGTACGGCCCCATCACTGCTATGCTTGTAGCATCAGCACAACTCGGTGCAACCGGTGGACTCCTGCTCGAATATTCGACTAGCG
>DAOWEE010000133.1 GCA_030638625.1 Methanosarcinales archaeon | reverse complement strand
AATATGTAAGAACACAAGATTCTCAACAATCTTTGTTTTCTCCAGTTCATCTATTTCCTTCATTAAAAGTGAATTGCGAAGGCCGCTATCAATGAAAAACAATTTTTTCTCTTTTCTTGTGGATGTTACCTGCTTCTTCGAATAAAAATAAGCAGTATACACTAAAAAACACTCTTCCAGATACGAAATATAATTCTTCACAGTATCCACTTTAACATTAAGCACCTTTGCAAAAGTGGAATAATTCATTCTCCTGGACATAACATCGGAAAGCAGGTCAGTCAGGTCACTCAATATTCGTGGCTCTTTAATGTATTTCAAGTCCAGTATATCCCTGCTGATGGTCAGGGTCTTGTACTGCTTCAGCACTTCATAGGCCCTTTCCACATCCTCGATGTAATAAACTTCAGGGTACCCGCCCTTTATGATATATTTATCCAGTGTAATGAGTATCTCCTGTTTTTCAAGTATAAGGCTATCGTGTGCCTTCTTGATCTCATCAAAATTCCTGAAGTCCGCTTGAACATCTATGCCGGCAAATTCTGAAAAATTCAGGGGCAATATCAGATGAAAATTAATCCTCCCCAGTAGACTCTCCCCACTGCCCTTCAATATCCTCAGTGATGATGAGCCCGAAACTATGAATTTGATATTAAGGCCCAGGTCCTGCCAGTACTTTAGCATGTTCCCCCAATCGTCCAGCTTGTGGATTTCATCCAGAAAGATATACACTTTACTGCTCAGTCGGTCTATCGGTTCCTTAATAATAGTATTCGAAAAATCCCTTATAGTACTGTCAAAATCACGCTGTAAATCCAGTCTGACCTTTGGGTTATCAAAAGAAATGAATAAAATATTTTTTTCGCTGACCCCATTGTTGAGTAAATGGTCTATCAGGTCATACATCATCGTAGTTTTGCCAGTTCTCCTAGGCCCCAACAGGCAGGTTACTTTATCATCTTCCAGTTCTTCCAACAACTGGTTAAATTCAGCTCGTTTGAGCCTGCCAAGTTTCGACTCACTGACTCTTTTTGTTTTCCACCAAAGATTCTGAATTATAATTTCTTCATGCATAATTCCAGTATAAAGTATGTATTATACATCAATCTTTCCATTAGAAGGTATAAGTTTGTAGTATTTTATTCCGTTTTGGAGGGTAAATGTGTCAGACACTCTGCGAACCTCAGCGTCTTCTGCGGTCCAATAAAAAAATCTATTTTCGCATCAGCACCACTGCCACAAACACCATCAACAACCCACCCAGTATTGAAAATCCTGGCACGCCGAACCCATCCCCCATAGAGGTAGTGGTTGGTGTAGGGTAAACAGTCTTCATCGGAACAGGTGTCTCTGCCGCATCTTCCCCGCTCACATTTGAATACGTGGTCAATTGCACAGTAGTCTTGGCCACCACCCTTGCATAATTATACTCCACTATCTGCTGGCTTGGCGATTCCAGCGATTCCGCATATTCGTAGGCACTCACTGCCAGAATGGGTTCAATACCTGCATTCCTTGCCTCTTCTATGGCAACTTCAGCAGCGTTGGCACTGCGCTCAATCTTGGTATCAATATCCGCATACCCCATCAGGCTAATAGCAGTGCTGGCCTGCACCATAGCCAACGATGAATCGAAAATAGCCCCACTGTAATATCCCCTGTCATATTCAATCCGTGCCCGTTCAAGTGAATTATCAGCATCCCTCAACAGCATCCAGAGCCCGTGCAAAGACTGCGATTCAGTAACAATGGTCTGGGCATAAGTGACCATTGATGAAGCCGTGCCCACATACCAGCCTGCACGCTCCTTCAATGCAACATCCGAAGTAACGTGCTCAGTATTCACCAGTGATAACCACCAGTGTACGGTCTCGGCCCTCATGGATGCCCATGTAAGTGATTCAATAGTTTCAATATCTGATTCGGACGAGCGCGCATCATCCAGGAACTGCTCTGCCATCACTACCCGAATCTCTGCTGCACCCACACTATCCACATCCAATATTCCACCCTCCTTGAACCGTTCAAGTTCAAGCCTGCTGTCATTGACCTCCTGGCTCACATTATCATAAAGACCGGTTAGATAACCTGCGCTTTTATTCGTTTGCTCATATTCCTCCCACCACTGTATGAACTTCAGGTTCTTGAGCACCATCAGGCCGATATTGGTTGCACCGTAATACTGTTCCCTTTCATATTCTTCCTCTCCGTGATCCAGCATTTCCCGCTGGATTTCCAGGGTGCTGTTAAACCTTGATGAGACATTTTGTGTCTGCCGGTACATCAGTTTCGCCTCATCGAGTACCTCCCTTGAAAGCGGGCGCTGAGTGTCCAGGTATTCAGCTGACCACACGCCCTTTGTGGGTTCTGGCACCTCTATGACGTAGCCGGTCAACAGTTCCACCGCCTCCTCGATATTTACGGCTTCCACGACCTCCACACCCTGTGCCCTGCCCCGCTCCACCACATCAACTTCAATGGTCTCCTCCTCTATTGTTACAATGGCCCCTTCGTGAGCGACCTTACTTTCTGTGACAAACACATTGGTCTGCCCCTCAGGTACAATAAACAGGGTGGCACCGTGCTGGGCTGCAGCATCCAGTTTATAAGGAACGGCCCCCACCGGTCCGATACTGCCGTCCGGATTTATCATACCTGTTATGACCACGCCTTCCTTCAGCGGCAGTTCCTTGATATCTGCAATGGCGGCAACCGTTAGGGCAGCACCGGCAGAGGGGCCAGCGATAATAGGGGATGTGACCTGGATTATGAAATAAAAATCATGCTGGCTGGGGTCAATACCGGTCACGTCAGATGCCACCAGCGTCGCCATACGTGCCGAGCCCTGCATATCCACCTGGGTATAGGGCTGGGTATCCACGAACACGTAACCGTTGCCTTCGGTTACAAGCACAGTGGCATTGAGCAGGACTCCTGATTCCCCTTCTATTGTGGTATATGCAGCGACCAGAGGAATGGTTACCCCTTCTTCCAGATGTATTGCAGATACAGGAGCTGCAAGTATAAGTATTAAAAAAATGGCCGTAAAAGTTCTCGTATAACCAAAGTGTACTTCACTCATCAGGGTTTGCCTTCTTTACGCAATTCAGCGGGATGATATCCATGGAAATATCCCGCTAACAGTATTGTATAAATCAATTCATTTACAGGACTGCATTCTTAAATTCTTCAAGGCCCATACCATCAATGACTCTGCCCAGGCGTTTCTTCTCGCCCCTGGCCTTCATAAATTCAATTATACTGTCCACCAGTTTCAATGCCCCGTCATCATCCAGTCCTTCTGCGATGACATCTGCAATTCTGGGTTTGATACCTGAACTGCCGCCCACAAGGAGTTTCCAGCCCTTGTTCGTCCCGATGAGTCCGACATCCTTTACACTGGATTCTGCACAAGTGTTCTGGCATCCTGATACTCCCATCTTTAACTTGGAAGGCAGTTCCATACCGTGATACAACTCGTCCAGTTTCAGGCCAACACCAACTGCATCCTGTTGTCCCCGTTTGCAAAAGGTAGTCCCAGGACATATTTTCACGCTGCGCACACACAGCCCGATGGCCGCGCCAGGAGGCATGCCCAGATCAGTCCATACGCTGTCAAGGTCCTCTGCTTTTAATCCTACCAGGGCAATGCGCTGTGCCGATGTTATCTTGATGGCTGATGCATTGTATTTCTCTGCCACGTCGGCGATTTTT
>DAOWEE010000094.1 GCA_030638625.1 Methanosarcinales archaeon | reverse complement strand
TCCATGCTGTAAAATAGGCTAACTGTGGACTTAATGTTTGCGATACACAGGATTTACTTTTCCCGTCCCATCACAATCAACTCATTGATACAGGCCACCGCCACCGGCGTACCCCCCCGAGTCCCGATGCAGGTAATGGACGGTACATCCAGTTCCCGAACCCGTTCCTTTGATTCGGCAGCGTTCACAAATCCCACAGGCACTGCAATAATGAGTGCCGGCCTGATGCCATACTCAACCATGCGGGATACAGTGATGGCAGCCGAGGGCGCGTTGCCGATTACCACAATGGAGTCCTGCAGGTCATGCGCCAATGTCAGGAACCCCGCCGATGTTCTGGTAATACCCATATCCTGCGCCAGGTCATTGCTGCCTTCGGCATCCAGTGCGCAATGCACTTCACAGTCATGCCCGGTCTTGATAATGCCTGTCTGCACCATCCGTATATCAGTGTAAATCGGCGCCCCGGCAGAAATGGCATCCAGCCCCACCCTTATGGGGTCATGGCTGAATACCAGCAGGTCCTTGAACCCAGGGTCGCCTGTGGCAACCACGCAGCGCTGCCGTATCTTATCCTCGGGGCTGCTGTCTCCCACAATCTCCCTGGCAACTGCACGGCCCGCTTCTGCAATGGTCATGGCCTCAGGGGTTGTAGCGCCTGGTTCGATGCATCTGCGTACCAGTTCCGGGTCAATCTCCTTTGTGGGATGCCCGGCCGTTTTGACAAGTTCAGTATTCATATTTCTTATGATACCCCCTGGGTGTGATTATCTTCGAACCCCATATCCGGGATTCACTATTACCAATAATTACTGTCGTCCTCATATCTACCTCGTCGTCATGGTCAAGTGCCTCACCCAATGTTGTTACACTCACGACCTCACCTTCCGGGCGCAGTGCATTCTTAACAATACCCACCGGCACCGTATCTGCCCGGTGGCGCCTGATTATCTCCACGGCCCGTATGTAGTTCGTGTTGCGCTGCCTGCTCTTGGGATTGTAGATGCCTATAATCATATCCGATGAAGCAGCCGCAGTCAGCCGCTGCTCGATGACATCCCATGGCGTTAACAGGTCGCTGAGACTGATAACAGCAAAATCTGTGACAACAGGCGCCCCCAGCAAACTGGCTACCGCGCTCAGTGCCGTAACACCTGGCACCACCTCAATATCCACCTTCAGGTCGGTATGCTGGGCCACTTCCAGCACCAGTCCGGCCATGCCGTACACATTTGAATCCCCGCCGCTGACCATGGCTACCTTCCGGTCCTGTGCCAGTTCGATAGCCCTGCGTGCCCGATCAACCTCTTTACCCATACTTGACCTGATGACCTGCTGTCCGGTCAGGAGATGTTCTATCTGGTCCAGGTATGTCCCGTTACCGATAATGACGTCTGCACCTTCCAGCACATCCACAGCTCTCAGGGTCAGGTGCTGTGGCGAACCCGGCCCTATTCCAACTACGTAGAGTTTCCCGTTACCTTGCGATTGCGATTGTGACATTGTTGTATACCTTTTTCTTCATAATGAGATTATGTTCACGGCTCAGAGCCAGTGCGGCCGGTTCGCATACCCCGGTCAGGCCCAACCGCCCAGCTTCGGAATCAGACGGCGGGTTGATGGAGTTGATTACATCTCCTGGGACAAAAACGATATGCCCACCTATGCTGCTAACAGCTTCGATAAGTCCTGTTTCATGCTCCTTGACATCAGCAGAGGCGAACAGTTCAACGTCATCCATTTCCAGCCCGCACTCTGACAGTGCCGTCTGGATAGCATCCACCACATTGCCTGAAGACACATTGCGCCTGGCACCTATGCCAACAATGACTCCCCTTTTCTCCCCATCTACCTTTTTCTGCAACACACTGACATAAGGGTCCACTACAACCACTTTTGGCCCATGTATCTCAATAACAGGCAGGTCTGATTTGAGTAAATGGGAATTGACAGCCCGGGTCGAATACTTGTTCGCGATATCACAGCACAGCGCCTGCGCCGTCCCTTCAACCGAGGGGCGTCCCAGACTTTCAGTTGCCGTCGTAATGACCGGGTGCGCTCCTGTCCCTGCAAGACGCTGTGCCAGTTCATTGGCACCGTGATGGCCGCCACACAGTGCTATGGCATAGTTCAGACCCGCATCCACAACCACTACCGGGGGGTCGGTCCATTTATCATTGAGCAATGGCGCAATTTCCCTCACAGCGATACCGCATGCCATTACGGCTATGACAGCTTCATATTGTGTAAAAACGCTGCTGAATGCCTCCCTGCTGTAAGGGATGAGGTCGCCGCCCACACATTCCTGAATCTTAGCGGCAGCATCCCGGTTATGTTCAAGATGGATTATTCCGGTGCGTATAGATGGGACCTCCTGTAATGTACGGGGTCAACCACCCCGCCGATAAGTATCATAGCAGAACGGGTGAGACCTGCCGCTTTGACCCTGGCCGCGATGTCAGAAACCGTGCCCCTGATTATCTGCTGGTCATCCCAGGAAGCGTGGTACACCACTGCCACCGGGGTGTCGGGCGGATATTCCACTGTCTGCATGACCTCTTCTATCTTGCGGGTGCCCAGGAACACTGCCATGGTGGCGCTGTGTCTGGATAATGCCGCCAGGTCGTCTTCTTCAAGTGTCTGGCCGGCAGGTCGGGTTATTATCAGGGTTTCGCTGACGCCTTTCAGGGTCAACTGGGTGCCCAGGGCCGCTGCTGTTGCGAAAATGGATGAAACACCGGGCACAACCTCCACGTCTACGCCCTGTTTTGCCAGTTCATTTATCTGCTCGATAATGGCGCCGTACAGGGAAGGGTCACCGCTGTGCAACCGCACAACCTTTTTTCCCTCCTTCACTGCATCAACGACGGTGCGGGTGATATCTTCCAGTCGCATCCCGTAGCTGTCAATCTTCTGGCCCT
>DAOWEE010000224.1 GCA_030638625.1 Methanosarcinales archaeon | reverse complement strand
GGAAGCCTTCCATGGCCCTCTGCACTGCCAGTTTAGTGGCACCGTAGTTGTACCTGTATATCTTGCTGTAATCATCTGCCTGCGGGTGGATGAACACGCTGGCCACAATCACAATGTCCTCAGCCTGTTCTTTTGGAATGATACCTTCATCCAGGGCATCAGCCACTGCCCGTGCAACTGCACTCTGGGCCGGCCCGAATATCTTGGCTGCACCTTCCATATTTTGCACCGTCACCTTTGGTACAATAAGGGTCGCCGGTTTGGTAAGCAGGTTGGGGCGAATCACAGAAAGCAGGGGAGTGTGCCCTGCAGACAACTGTGTGAACCCGGTTGCAAAAGCCTGTCCAGCAGGCCCGTTTTTATCTCCAATAATAATATCAACATGCGCGAGTTCTGGTTCCTCGCCAATGAGTGCTTCTCCGATTAAAAACAATATTTTTACACCTCGAATTGATAGTAATGACAAAAAGGTATTTAAGAATACCGAGAAATTCGCCCAATAATTCAATTTTCTCCCGGGAAAACTTAATAATCCTCATCAACTCTCTATCCCATATGCCCAATACCGCAGCCAATGGTACCGGAATCAATCGTACCAGGGTAATGGGCATCCTGACCGTGGGACTGTTCATTGTTTTCATGGCCGTACTGTCCCTTATTCCCATGCTGCCTGAAGTCTCAGGCGAACTGGGCGTGAGTAAACCCTTGATGGGTATAATAATGGGTTCGTTCATGGTGTTCATGGCAATTCCCCAGGTCCCTATCGGAGTACTATCGGATAGATACGGACGCCGTCTATTTGTCACAGCCGGCATCCTGGTGTTCAGCTTCGGGTTGCTCATCTTCGGCACAGCCAATTCGGGAATACAATTGCTGGTCGCCCGTTCCATATCAGGACTGGGTGTGGCCATGTTCTTCCCTACCGCATATACCATTGTAAATGATATCTACACCATCAGGGAGAGGGGAAAAGGACTGGGCATCATCAGCATGGCAGTGGGCCTGGGTACCGTAGGCGGCTACATATTAGGTGGTGTAGTAGGCGGCTATTTCGGATGGAGAAGCGTATTTTTATCCATGTCAGTAGCGTCATTACTGCTGGCAGTGAGCACCCTTATCTGGCTGACAGAAACCAGCCCGCACAGCAGGGACGTTGATTTCGGGGTCAGGAAATTGCTGTTGGCCACTTTGTTGATGTTCAAAGACAAAACCATTCTGCTGGCAGGTTTGGTCAGTATGCTGTGCGGCATATCAGTCATAGGAGCGTCCTATATACTCCCCTTCTTTGCCACTGGAATTGTATCTCCCATCCAGATGGGTTTCATATTCATACCCTATGCCGTAACCAGCAGCTTTGGTGCATTCCTGACTGGATTTTTAAGTGACCGGGTGGGACGAAAGCCCCCCCTCATCGTGATGATATTACTTGGCGGAGGTGCACTTTTGCTGATGTCACATGTAACCCTCACCCCACTGGCGATTGCCATCAATTTCGGATTTGTGGGGCTGTGTCTTGGGCCTGTGGTCACCCTGTCCACTGCCATACTGGCAGACCAGGTAATGAAAAAGGATGTACGCACCCTGGGTACTGCAATCGGCGCCTTTAATATGATAAGGTGGCTGGGGGCTGCCACCGGACCAGTGATTGCTGGCCTCATTCTTGAATTTGCCGGCGCCAGAACCAGTTTTTTCGTACTGGGTATAATTACCCTATGCGCCACATTGATGTCGCTTTTCCTGAAAGAGACGCTGGAATGAACTACTTTCAACCGTTGCATAGTTATCGCAAACTATGCGGAAACTTTATATATTGTAAACACTAACTATCGGTTAGTAACATGATGTTAATAACGGCATGTTACTAACATAGTGTTAACAACGAATCAACATCAGGATGAACAGGTCAATGGAATCAACACAACTGCTTGACATACTGGGAAACGAGAACCGCAGGAAAATCCTCCAACTACTTGCCTCCAGGCCCTGCTATGTCGGCGAGATAACCGAACGTATCGGGCTTGGAGCCAAAGCGGTTCTGGGACATCTGGATATGCTTGAGCAGAATGGCATGATTCGTGCAGACACTAACGAAAGGAGACGGAAATACTACCAAATAACAGAGAACCTGAAACTGGAAGTATTTGTGTCGCCTTACTCCTATACAGTAGAAACAAGTACGGTCCAGCAGCATCCGTCGGGGGATGGAGTAGAGGAAACATCCCCCGTACAGAAAGATGATGCAAAGGCCGTAGATGCGCTAAAAGAACTGAACCGAAAACTCTTTGAACTGGAATCCGGGCGGCGAGAGTTAGCAAAACAACAGCGGAACATCGAGGGAGAGATGACAGATGTCATGGCACAGTGCATCGATTGGGTACATGAGGTGGCACATGACTATCTGGAAGCCGACATATTGATGACAGTAATCAGGGAACCCCAGAACAGGCGTTCCCTGTCTATGAGCCTGGGACTGGCTGAATACTTCATTGAAGAGCAGATAAGTTCATTGATAGAACGCGGTGTAATGTATGAACGGCAGATTAACAACAGACAATTGTTGACGTTAATAGATGAATGAACAGGGTGAATAATGTGGATAAGATAGGTAATAGATATATCACTATAAATTAAATCACAATTACAGAAAAACAAAGGAGAGTTTGATTATGGGCAAAGAATTAACACTAAGAGTCGCTGAATCCCATCACAGGGATGTGGGGCGTGATATTGCCCGCATCGAGCGCGAAAAGATGGAAGAGCTCGGTCTGGTAAGCGGCGACTACATAGAGATCAATGGTAAGGATACCACTTATGCCATTGTATGGCCCGCCTACCCCGAAGACAGGGGAAAGGAGCTGTTAAGGATTGACGGCAATATCAGGAATAACGCCAGGGTGAGCCTGGATGATAAGGTAATGATAAAAACGGCAGAGGCGAAGGAAGCTAAGAGGGTCACTCTTGCACCAACGCAGGCCGTCAGGATGGTGGGAGGAGCACAGTATATTCACAGGCTGCTGGAAGGCCGTCCCATTAAGAAAGGACAGCAGATCAGGATCGAGACTGTCAGCAACCCGCTAAACTTCGTAGTGGTGACCACAACGCCAACCGGTCCGGTGTTCGTAGGTAAGAGCACAACCATCCATCTCAAGGAAGAGGTAATGGACCAGAGCGAACTCGTTGGCGCACCACATACCACGTACGAAGATATCGGGGGTTTGAGGCGTGAGATAGAATTGGTCAGGGAAATGATTGAACTCCCGCTGCGCCATCCTGAACTGTTCCAGAAACTGGGAATTGAGCCGCCAAAAGGCGTACTGCTCCACGGGCCGCCTGGCACGGGCAAAACCCTGATAGCCAAGGCTGTGGCAAACGAGACAGATGCAAATTTCGTATCCATCAGCGGTCCCGAGATTGTATCCAAGTATTACGGTGAAAGTGAAAAACATCTCAGGGACATTTTTGATGATGCTGAGAAGAATTCTCCCACTATCATATTCATTGATGAGATTGATAGTATCGCTCCCAAACGAGGCGAAGTTACCGGCGAAGTAGAGCGCAGGGTAGTTGCCCAGCTCCTCAGCCTGATGGATGGACTGAAAAACAGGGGCGAAGTCATAGTAATCGCGGCCACGAACAGGCCCAATTCCATTGATGAGGCACTACGCCGGGGCGGAAGGTTCGACCGTGAGATAGAATTAGGTATCCCGGATGCTAATGGCAGACTGGAGATTCTCCAGGTGCACACGCGGGGTATGCCGCTAACACCCGAACTCAAAGGTGAAGGAAATGATGACGGCAAACTCAAGATGATAGCTGACCGCACCCACGGATTCGTGGGCGCTGACTTGTCCTCACTGGCCAAGGAAGCTGCCATGCACGCACTGCGCAAGTTCCTTCCGGAGATCAACATTGATGAGGAAATACCTGATGAAATGATGGACAAATTGACAGTGACCACTGTTGACTTTGAGGATGCACTTAAGAATATTGAACCTTCGGCATTGAGGGAAGTATTCTTTGAGGTACCCCAGGTGAAATGGGACGATATCGGCGGACAAGATGATGTCAAGAATGGATTAATCGAGGCAGTTGAATGGCCGCTGAAGTATCCGGAAGCCTTTGAAGCTATCAAGACCAAACCGCCAAAGGGTATTCTGCTCTTTGGTCCGCCTGGAACGGGTAAGACAATGCTGGCCAAGGC
>DAOWEE010000151.1 GCA_030638625.1 Methanosarcinales archaeon | reverse complement strand
GTGCTCCGGCCGGGATTTGAACCCGAGTCACTGGCTCGAAAGGCCAGAATGATTGGCCGGACTACACTACCGGAGCACGATGCTGTTTTTGTTGCGAATGATTGAATTATAGTCCCGGGCGGATTCGAACCGCCGTCGCGGGCTGTCCTCATCCTTGACTCTACAAAAGTCTCGGGTTCCAAAGGCCAGCAGGATTGACCTCTACCCTACGGGACTGCAGAGTATCCTAATAACGCATTAAAGTACTTATTCTTTATTGTTGTCTGACCACTCTCGAGTGAAATACATCAAAACGTTTATGTCACTTAAGTGCATCCATATGCTGCACTCTCCTACCCAAAATATATTGTGCCCGGGTGGGGTAGGGGTTATCCTATAGGACTGTGGATCCTTCGACTCGGGTTCGATTCCCGACCCGGGCCCCATTTCAACTAATTGTTGTATTTTTTTATAGTACATAAAGTATAACTTTATGTGCTCAAGTTAATCCGACCAGAGAGAGGATTTTCTTGTATCCTTACCACTGTAAGTGGCGTAGTGTTCGTTAAATGCTAAAAAAGTTTCACTTAAGAAGTAGGGTTGAAAAATAAAGTAAAAAAAGGGGAAGTAGGGAATATAGGTATTAGACGAACCTATTCAGATTCGTCTGCGGCACCTTCAGCTGCATCTTCGCCAGCTTCTTCGGCCCCGCTGCCAAGCAGTTCATCAATGGATTTGCTGCCATATTCCTCAATGACTGCATTTATCTGGCCTATATCGGAAGCAATCTCCTCGCCCCTGATGGCCTTACGGCGTCTCATCCCGTCCACTTGAGAATTGAATCCAACGCCTCCTGATACGAGTACCTTGCGGCGGCTTGAACCTGGAAGACCGCTGCGCATGGGGAACCCATCATTATCAGTCCCGCCAGTAATCTTCAAGGAATATCCAGGAAGGTTCACTGCGTCTCCATTTACAATATCACCAATATTCTTGCCTATGAAACTGTTGGTGTTGTTATCCGAAATCTGGATCTGGTGTGCATGTCCGTTCTTTCTATCTGAAACAATAACTCTGAAATCTGCCATTCATTATCTCCTTGTGGGATCATCAAATTTGAAATAGGATATTTAATTCAAACTTATGAATATATCGGACTTTACAGGCGATAAAGATATTTAAGATTATCGAGAGGAATAAATCAATTCCATCATTTCCAGAGTCAGCGACACAATTCAATAATATTAACATATATGGAATAATCTTGTGAGATATGAGCAAAGAGGCACCTGTAATTGGCATTGACATCGGTGGCGCCAACACCAAATTAGCATTTGCAGACCGTTCCATTGTTGAACTGCATTATATCCCATTGTGGAAAGACACTCACCTCCCCCAGGCCCTGCAAGAGATGGCCGTGCGTATCAAACCCGGAAAGATAGGCGTGGTCATAACCGGCGAACTGGCAGATTGTTTTTCTGATAAGGAACAGGGTGTAAGGTTCATTGTAGATGCTGTGGATGCAGCATTTCCCGGCGCAATGTACCTGGACAACCATGGGCATTTCTCAAACAGCAGCCACATCAGTGATATGCGTTCCCTTGCAGCCGCCAACTGGATGGCTTCGGCAATGCTGGCAGGCAAGGATGATGATTGCATATTTGTGGATGTAGGCAGTACCACCACTGACATTATACCTGTTAAGAACGGGCGCCCGCTGGCAGGAGATACTGACCTGAAACGTATGGGCCGCCATGAACTGCTGTACCGGGGCATGCTGCGCACTAACATTGCAGCATTAATGGACAGGATAGAGCTGGGGGGAGTGCAATACAGGGTTGCCTCAGAACTGTTCGCCCAGACCGGTGATGCCAATTTGCTACTGGGGCACATCCAGCCTGAGGATTATACCTGTGATACGGCTGATGGGGAGGAGAAGACTCCTGAAGCAGCTGCCCGGCGCCTGACCAGGGTGGTGTGTGCAGACACCACTGAACTGGAACATGAGGATATCATGAATATTGCCGGACAGATTTACCGGCACCAGCGGGATGAACTCTCAGAGGCACTGGGAATACTCTCAAAACAGCACGGTATTGACAAAGTAGTGGGCGCGGGCCTGGGCGAGTTGCTGGTACATGATGCGGCCCAGCATGCCGGACTTGAATGCACCCTGTTGTCCAAGAAATACGGCCCTGAAATATCAAAGGTATTCCCGGCATATGCAGTTGCCTGCCTGCTAAGCGATTTAGTTGATGGCTGATGGTACCTACTACCACTGAAGTTTATCGATGTCTGATGTGGGGCCTGATGACACTTATAGTCAAAAACCAAACAATATTTACTAATAAAATGCAAATTTCAACAAGTGATAAACAATAAACCACGGAGATCACAGAGGACACAGAGAGTGAAATCAAATCCAAGCTCTGTGT
>DAOWEE010000170.1 GCA_030638625.1 Methanosarcinales archaeon | reverse complement strand
TGACGATTTAACTGTTTCTACAACTATAGTAGATGATAAAAGGCGGGTAAAATACCAAAGCGGTTCAATTGAAATATTGGTTAACGAAAAGAACCTCTCATCCCAGTATGCAATTGTGGACATCACAACCACTGGTATAACCGTGGAATATGAAAAGGCTGTAGATGGTGGTGTTTCAAATGCCATATATGTCGGCGAGCCTTCAATCACTCTCACTAAAGAAGTAGATAAATCCTCAGTAGATATAGGGGATACTATCAGGGTAACTATCAAAGCCAGAAATACCGGTAGTGGTACTGCGCAACGAGTCAGCATAGACCCTGGCATAACTCCGGGTTTTACTTTCAAATCTAACATTTATTCAACTTACCCAAGTGAACTCGCTGTTGGTACCACATATATCCAGATGTACATCTATGAAGTTGAGGCTGCCAAAAGTGGTACTTTCACTCTCAGTCCTGCCGTAGCCACTTATTCATCTTCGGTATTTGGGGATGATTACACTTCTCCATCCACAAGACCCACTGTGACCGTGGCTGAAGAAGAAGTGGAGACGTCTGAACTTGAAATCACAATATCTCAGGACAAGACAAAATTAAAGCGCGATGAAAAGATTACTTTTACAATATATGTTAAGAACTTAAAGGATGTACCTGCTTCCACTATTAAGATTACTCCAGTCATTCCTCAAAACTTAACGTATCTTTCGGGCTCAGAAGACATCGATATAATAAATGAGAAACCTATTATTCAAAAGAGCATATTTGGAGCAAGGTATGAGGATGAGTATAAATTCACACTCAGAGCCGATGAAGTCGGAGCTAATAATTTAACAGTAAAATTGACATATAATAACGGCGTACAAGATATACCAGAAGAAGTGACTTCAGATATGTTCTATGTTGAAAAGGGTAAATATGATTCTCTGGCAGAATATCCGATTTATGTATACATTACTCCGGTTATTGTTATTATCGCCATTGCAGGTTGGTTGCACTGGAGACGCAGTCAGTTCAGGATGTAAAAAAAATGAGATTAAGGAGGATTATTTAATTGTTAAATGTCTTGATGGTTGGGACCGGTCAGTGCGGCAATAGGATTTTGGACGCTGTTAATAGGGAAGCCTTTGGCGGCGGTAAGTTCTCAAAATATTATTCCAGGCAGAAATTTCCATCTCGGGTAGAGACCATTGCTATCAATACTGCCATAAATGACCTGAAGGAAATGCATTATACAAAAGCTAAGGATCGAATCCATATCCCGAACCTTCATGGTGTAGGTGCCAATCGCATGGTGGGCAAGCAGTGTTTTAATGACAATAAGGATCTCATAATGAGAAACATCACGGAAAGAGGAGAGTTTGATGTGGCTTTTGTCATTACGTCATCTTCAGGCGGTACCGGCTCTTCGTTCAGCCCGCTTTTAGTAAAAGAATTGAAGGAAAGATATGAATTTCCAGTTTATTCCATTGTGGTATTGCCTTTCAGGGAAGAGGGTACCATATATCTCCAGAACTCTGCATTTTGTCTAAAGGAAATGTACGACAGTGGAACTGACGGCATAATACTGGCAGATAACCAGTTCCTGAAAGATGCGGGCGGAGACATACAGAGTGCCTATGATGGCATTAACAACATGATTGCTGACCGGATATTATTCTTGCTTGAAGCACTGGACAGTGAGATGATGATGGTCACTGACCTGGGTGATTTTAAAACAGTTATGTCTGGTGGCGCCGGTTTTGCCACAATCGGATATGCCAAGGGTGATGGGAAGAACTCGATTCGGTCGGTCATACATGACAGTCTTTCTCCCAGCGGTTTGCTGTTTTCTTCTAATGTGTTTGAAGAAGGCAGCAGAGCAATGATAATCATGAGGGGCGACCGCAAGTATTTGAGCATTGATGATATTTCAGGTGAGATTGACAAACTATCATCTCATATCGGTCATGTGTTCAAAGGAGTGATTATCCGAAATGGTGAGGTCCCAAAAGTTTTGTCTGTAGTGACGCTTGAGACCACAGCCGAACTTGAGAACCTGTACGCTCTTGCGGTCGAGGCCATACAAATAGAAAAAGATAAACGTGACCGTATGGCTATACGAAAAGAAGCAGATACAACGTTTTCAAAGATCGAGGGATTGGAACCGCAGTATTAAATATTCCATAACCCTTGATTTTGAATGGTTTTAGCTTCTGTATATTTCCAGACTAATAAGTATAATTTAGATTAGTTTTTTCAAAAAGCTTTATCAAATTAAAAGACCATATATAATAAAGAGGTAAATTTCAATGGGTAAACGAACTCGCATAATAAATGATCCATCGGATTTGGTTCCACTTTTACGAACTTTTGGGTCTGATACCCACAAGAAAGTTTTTGATCATCTCCTGGTTGATTGGTACACTGAAGAGGAACTTAAGGAAAAGCTAGATTTTGAAGTGGTTGAAAGTCTTACACTTTTGAAGAAGAGTGGTTTGATTGAAAGCAAGTGGCGGATGCCTGAACCCGGAAAAACACCGACCAAAGAATTTCATACTTCCTATTCCAAGATACAGGTGAACTTCCAGTGTTCTATTGAAGACCTTTCTGACCTGCTTATGATATCATTCACTTGTGACGACGATATCAGGAACCTGATGGAGCAGATCGAGACAGAAGTGGTCAGTGGTAACCAGTCTATGACTGGTCTGTCAAGGGTGGTGGGAACAAGTCCGCTGTATTTGAGAGGTATAGCGCGGCGTTCCAATAATTTAATTGTAAAAGGTCAGAGAATCGAATATATCGGTGCTCTTGAATGATAGATTTACTTCATAGCAAAAAAGAAAGCACTAAATTTCAAATCCTTGTGGAAATTGCGGCTCACCAGCCAAATGTACGCCAGAAGGAGATTGCTGATAAGGTAGGTATAACTCCCCAGGCGGTTTCTGAATATATCAAGGAACTGACTGATGAGGGGTTGATTTTTTCTGACGGCCGGGTACGATATAAAGTAACCAAGAGTGGGATTGAGTGGGTACTTGAGCGTACGGCTGAGTTGAAACGGTATTCAAAGTACGTAATGGAAGACATCATAAGCCATGTTTCTGTATGGACGGCTATTGCAGATGATGATAATAAGTCAGGCCAGAGTGTATCACTTGTTATGCGTGAGGGATTATTATATGCTACAGCTTACAAAGAAGACACTGCCAGTGGTGTCCTGACATCAGATGTGAAGGCAGGCGAGGATGTAGGAGTGACTGACCTGCACGGTATGATAGAACTTGAGGATGTGAATATAACCGTATGCAAGGTGCCCAGGGTGGAGCGCGGTGGTTCCAGGAATGTTAACCTTGATATGTTGCGTGAACTGACTGGGGATGCACGCTATTTATGCGTACTGGGCGTAGAATCCCTGATTGCATTGCGCAGAATAGACCGGGAACCCAACATTATGTTCGGGACCAATGAATCGGTTGTAGAAGCAGCGTTCCATGGTTTGTCTTCTGTTGTGGTTTCTGTGGATGAAGAAGTGCCACAGTTATTGAACAGGCTTGAATCCGAAGGTCTGGCGTATGAGCTCCATGACCTTCGCAAATGATTGTTTTTGAATATGTCGTTCATTGTGCTAATAAGGCCGACCAGAGCGGCTGTGGAACTGTTGGTTTTAAAGAATGGTAGTAGCACCGCATCGTTAAAAGGTATTCTGACTTTAAAGCATAGCCCAAAAGGCCCCCGCCCCTTCAAGTTCAGGGTAGTTGAAGATGGGACTGAAAAAATAATGGCTCCTGCTGAATCTGTAGACCTACTTCGCTTGGCAGACCTGATACTGGTATCAGGACATGGGGACGTGTCATCTGAAAAGGATTTCCTGGAGATGCTTGACGGTTACCACTTGACCCATGAACGGGTGGAAGTATGCCGTACGTGCCTGTCAGATGGGCGGTTCACGCCTGTTGATAAGGGTTCAATCAGGTACAGGGGCGAGTTTCTTTGCGAGAACTGTGGCCTTTCAGAATTACACAAGGAGATAAACCTATGCGGCAGGCGGATGGGTGAAGAGGGGATTGAAAGATTGTTCCAGCAACTGCTCAGGACACAGGATCTGGACCGAATGCTGGTGCTGCTGGACCCGAAAAAGATGGACCGGGAACTGACCTTGTTCGATGAGGTCCAGGCAAGTTCGCATGTTGGCCTGTTAAAATCAAAGGACTTGAAGGTGAATGCACGTCTGAAAAGCATTCTTCCTAAAACGCTTTTGCCGGTACAGTCACTGTCAATTGCTTCAGGATTGCTAATGGGCAAAAACCAACTGGTAGTATCGGCTACTGCCACTGGTAAAACACTTGTGGGCGAGATGGCAGGGGTGAACAATATCCTTTCCGGCAAGGGTAAGATGCTGTTCCTGGTGCCACTGGTAGCACTTGCTAACCAGAAGTATGACCAGTTCAGGAAAAAATATCAATCACTTGGACTTACTACGGCCGTAAGGGTCGGGCAAAGCCGTATCGGTGGCGGGAAGGGTAACCGTATGCGTACGTCGCTTGATTCTGATATCATAGTAGGCACTTATGAGGGTATCGACTACCTGCTGCGTTCGGGCGGCGGGCGCAGGCTGGGCAAGGTAGGTACTGTGGTGATGGACGAGGTACACATGGTACAGGACCCTGAACGGGGGCCGCGTCTGGACGGGCTGATTGCCCGCCTCAGGTACTTATATCCCAAGTGCCAGTTCATCTATCTCTCTGCCACAGTGGGTGAGCCTGGCAGGCTTGCAGGTGCCCTTAGCAGTACGCTTATTGAATATGAGGAGCGGCCAATACCATTGGAGCGCCACCTGATATTTGGCGGGCCGTCAGAAAAGTTGCGGCTAATTAACCAGCTGGCTCGAGAGGAATATGACCGCAAGTCTTCGAAAGGTTTCAGGGGGCAGACCATCGTGTTCACTAATTCAAGGCATAACTGCCACAGGCTGTCAGAAGCATTGCAGATACGTTCGGCTGCTTATCATGCGGGCCTGCCGTACCAGCAGCGCAGGCACATTGAGCAGGAGTTCGGAAAGGCCCGGCTCCCGGTGGTAGTGACCACTGCCGCCCTGGCTGCTGGTGTGGATTTCCCTGCGTCGCAGGTGATATTTGAGGGTCTGGCTATGGGTATTGAATGGCTGGGCCAGGGCGAGTTTTTGCAGATGCAGGGGCGGGCAGGGAGGCCTGATTATCATGACCGGGGCGTGGTGGTGATAATGGCTGAGCCTGATAAGAGTTTTGGGCAAGGGGAGGGTGAGGATAAGGTGGCGTTTCGGCTGCTTAGGGGGGTTGTGGCTCCCATTGATGTTGAGTCTGGTGAGGATGCCGTACTTGAACAGGTGGCAGTATCTGCGGCTGTGTGGGATGATATGAATATTATCAGGACAGTGGAGTCGTCCAGGCTTGGTGGTGGGGATGCGGACTATCTGGTAGGCACACTGCAGGATATGGGTTATGTGAAAGTTTCAGGTGGGAAGGTGCAACTTACCAGCATGGGAAGGATTATGGTGAAGCATTTCCTGAACCCTGAACAGGTTGATGTGATTAAGGATGGGATTGAGTCAGGGCAGGAGCCTGATGAGATTGTTACAGGGCTGGAGGTGTTTGACAGGGCGTTCTTTGTCGGGGCTGAACGTATTGCTGCCAGTTTGAATATGCGCCTGCCGTCCAGGGTTTTCCAGGGTGGTGCAATGGAGATGGCATTGTCGGGTGAGAGCCTGGCGAGGCTGGATAGCGCCACGCAGCAAAGGATGGTGAATTTTGCCAAGGATTTTTTGAGCTGTACCTGCAAGGGCTCACCCTACTGCGGCTGTCCCGAGCGTAAGTTTTCCCGGAAGCTGATGGAGATGCGGTGTGAAGGGCTGTCTGCGGGCAGAATAATTGATGCATTGACTGCCCGGTATGGTGTATTTGCCTATGCCGGTGATGTGATGGAATATCTTGAATTTGCAGCCAGAAACCTGGAGGCTGTGGGGGAAGTTGCGAAAGTGCTGGGGGATGAGGGTATGATTGTGCGGGCTCGGGGGCTGTTGGAGTGTATTGTGGGGTGAGGGGGCAGGGTGGGATTAGCACCATTCCCCATCCGTCATTATTATATAGAAGTACAAACAGTTAGAAGTGTTCTTATTATTACAGTATAACACCATTTAGTTAATATCTGGAGGAAATAATCGATGTCAGGAATGGGCGGACAGCCAATAATTATCATTGACCCGGACAAATCAAGGACCACTGGCCGGGATGCACAATCCATGAACATTACCGCAGCAAAAGCAATTGCAGATGCCGTGAAAACCACTCTTGGCCCAAAAGGAATGGACAAGATGATGGTAAACGCTGTTGGTGACGTCATGATAACGAATGATGGTGCAGCCATCTTAAAGGAAATGGATGTACAGCATCCGGCAGCCATGATGATGGTGCAGATATCAAGGACTCAGGAACAGGAAGCCGGAGATGGCACCACCAGCGCAGTTGTGCTCGCAGGCGAACTCCTGACCCAGGCCCAGAAATTAGTGGAACTTGAAGTTCATCCCACGATAATCATCAGTGGATACAAACTGGCAGCAAAAAAGGCCCAGAAAATCCTTGAATCAATAGCGATACCGGTTACAGAAGATGACACTGATATCCTGGGAATGATAGCCAAGACTGCATTATCAGGAAAAGGCAGTGAGATGGCACATGAGAATCTGGCTGACCTTTGCGTGGAAGCCATTAAGGCCATAACAGACGATTCCCAGACCGATATTGAACATAATATCCAGATTATCCACCAAAAAGGTGGCTCAATTAAAGATACCAAGCTTATCAAGGGCATGGTAATTGACAAGGCCAGGGCTCACAAGAACATGCCCAAAGTGGTTGAAAATGCTAAGATTGCGGTACTTGATGTAGGTATCGAGGTACAAAAGACCTCAACCAGTTCAAAGATAAAGATATCCACAGTTGAACAACTGGATAATGCTTATCATGAAGAATACCAGACTGTAAAGGACCAGGTGGACAGTCTTGTTGAAGCTGGAGTGAACGTGCTGGTTACACAGAAAGGTATTGATGATATTTCCCTTCATTATCTTGGCAAACAGAACATCCTGGCTGTCAGGCGTGTAAAAGAGGATGACATTAAAAGAATTGTCCGTGCCACAGGTGCCGTTGTGCGCTCCAATACCTCGGATATTTCTCCAGACGACCTGGGTACTTCTGAAATTGTAGAAGAGAGGGGACTTGGTAACTACAAGATGATGTATTTCGAAGGATGCGAAAACCCCAAAGCTGTTACTATAATGATTCATAGCGGTGCCGATTATATCACTGAAGAAGTGGAGCGGGCCCTTGACGATGCACTGAGTGTGGTCAAGGTAGTGCTTGATGAGAAGAATGTAATGTTTGGAGGGGGGGCGCCCGAGATTGAAACCGCAATGCAGCTGCGCGAGTACGCTTCATCCCTGCAGGGGCGTGAACAATTGGCAGTTTCAGCATTTGCCGATGCTATGGAAGAGATTCCCCGGGCACTTGCACATAATGGAGGACTTGACCCCGTGGATGTTCTGGTGGAAATCAGGGCAGAGCACAAGAAAGGCAACAAGACCGTGGGCCTGAACGCAATTACCGGCAAGGTTACGGATATGAAGGATACCAGTGTGGTTGAGCCGTTGAAAGTGAAGGTACAGTCAATTAAATCTGCTACCGATGCAGCCTCAATGATACTCAGGGTGGATGATGTATTCGCATCTAAGTACACTGGACTTATGGACGTCAAACCCGAGCATAGGGTAGATAGTTATGATGGTATCCAGGCACCTGATATCGGGGACGATTATTAGAAATGGGGATTGTTACGAAAGTATTGAATCTGTATCCAGCAGGGGAATGAAATGGTAAAGAGGAAGAAGGGTGAGGTTAACCTGTCAAAT
>DAOWEE010000347.1 GCA_030638625.1 Methanosarcinales archaeon | reverse complement strand
CATCATACTGGTGCATGGTGCCGGTTCTTTCGGGCATCCTCTTGCAAAACAGTTCAACCTTACAGAACAATTTGATGCAAAAGGTTTAATCGAAACTCATCGCAGTGTCAAGTCCCTGAACGCAATGGTTGTGGATGCTTTAGTTTCGGCCGGGGTACCGGCAGTGCCGGTGCATCCATTAAGCTGTGCTATGCTTGAGCAGGGACGTATCAGTGATATGCAGACTGCTCCCATATTTGAGATGTTAAATCGCGGCATGGTACCGGTATTGCATGGTGATGTGGCAATGGATTCTGTGCAGGGAGCTGGTATTTTGAGTGGTGACCAGATAGTGCCTTATGTTGCACAGAAAATGGGTGCTGAACTTATCGGTATTGGCAGCAACATTGATGGAGTGCATGACAATGAAGGTAAGACTATTGACCGGATTACACCGGCCAACTTTGAGGAGATACGTGAATATATAGTCGGGTCATCCCACACTGATGTTACCGGTGGTATGCTGGGCAAGGTGCAGGAACTGGTGGAACTGGCAGATAAGTCCGGCATCAGTAGCAGGATATTTGATGCATCGGCAGCCGGAAGTATCACCCGGTTCCTGAAGGGTGAGACAATGGGTACACTTATACAAAAGAATAAGTGAATCTCTTACAATTATGGTATAGAATAATGAGTACATCGAACAGAAAAGTAGAACACCTTGAATTGTGTGCTAACCAGGATGTTGAAAGCCACAGGGACGAGCATAACCTCAGTCGCACCGGATTTGATGATATTACAATGGTGCACAATGCCCTGCCAGACATAAACATCCAGGAGATTGATACTTCAACGGAACTGCTTGGACATAAACTGGCATTCCCGTTATTGATAGCTTCCATGACCGGAGGTCATCCTGAAACAAGAGACGTTAATGAAGCCCTTGCAATCGCAGCCCAGGATATGGGTATTGGTGTGGGTGTGGGCAGCCAGAGGGCTGCACTGGAAAACCCTGCCATGGAGGATTCATTCAGGGTGGTCAGGGACGAAGCACCGGATGCATTCGTGTTCGGGAACCTGGGTGTAGCCCAGCTAAAGGAGTACGGGGTGGAGGGTGTTCGCCAGGCAGTGGACATGATAGATGCCAATGCAATGGCCATACACCTGAATTTCCTACAGGAAGCCATACAGCCTGAAGGCGATACCGATGCCACTGGCGGACTTGAACTAATCGAAGAGGTTTGTAAAAAACTCAAGATACCGGTGATAGTAAAAGAGACCGGGGCAGGTATCAGCCGTGAAGTGGCCCAAAAATTATGCAAAGCCGGTGTAGCTGCCATAGATGTTGGTGGCGTGGGAGGTACCAGCTGGGCAGGTGTCGAAGTTTATAGGGCACAAGAGAAGAATGAGTTTACAGGTGAACACTTAGGCAACCTGTTCTGGGACTGGGGTATTCCCACAGCTGTGAGCATAATTGAAAGTAATATATCAGTATCAGTACCAGTAATAGCCACGGGCGGTATTCGTACCGGAATAGATGTGGCGAAATCAATTACATTAGGAGCTAGTGCATGTGCTACCGCACTTCCACTGGTAAGACCTGCAATGAAAGGAGCACAGGAAGTAAAAGAGATATTAGAACTTTTCCTGGCAGAATTTAAGGCCGCTATGTTCCTGACAGGGAGCGCGACCCTTGCTGACCTTACGCAGGCACAGATTGTGATAACAGGAAGGACAGGGGAGTATCTTAACGAACGTGGTTTTGATACCTCGCGTTTTGCACGGCATTAGAAGCAACATAAAAAAACAAATAAATTTACGAACATTAGGAGGAAGATTTTTTAATGACAGAAATAGGTATAACAACGGTAGGCGGCTATAACGAAATGGGCCGTAACATGACTGCAATACGTGTGGGAGAAGAAGTAATCATAATGGATATGGGACTCCGTCTTGACAGGGTCCAGATACATGAAGATGTAGAGATTGACCGGAAAAATTCCCGGGACCTTATCAATATGGGTGTAATACCTGATGACAGGATTATGAAACATGTAGGTGGGAATGTCAAAGCTATTGTATGTACTCACGGTCATCTGGACCATATAGGTGCCATACCTAAACTGGCACACAGATATGATGCGCCCATTTTATCCACGCCATATACAACAGAGCTGATTAAGCAGCAGATAAGTAATGAGAAGAAATATAAGGTGAACAACAAGGTAGAGAGCCTTCCGACAGGTCAGATGTATGAGGTGAGTCCCAATATATCAATAGAGCTCATAAGGGTGCAACACAGTATCATTGACGCGGCTTTTGCCGCCATACACACGCCTAAAGGCATCATACTGTATGCAAACGATTTCAAGATAGACCGAACACCTACTATTGGTAAAGCTCCTGATTTTAAGCGACTGCGACAGATTGGGAAAGAAGGCGTGAGCCTGATGATTACGGAAAGTACTAACTCTGACCGCAAGGGTAAGACCCCGTCTGAAAAGATAGCCGCGGATATGGTATCTGATGTTCTATTGGGTACTGAGGAAGCTGAGTCCGGAGTTATCGTTACTACATTCTCATCCCATATTGCCAGGATAAAGTCCATCATTGATTCAGCGGCTGAAATGGGGCGCATCCCTGTGTTGCTGGGACGTTCGATGGAAAAGTATGTCGGTACTGCTGAGAAGATGGGATTTTTGAAATTCCCTGAAAACCTTGAGATATACGGCCACAGAAAGTCAATTGACAAAGCCTTAAAACGTATAAATGATGATGGTAAAGAAAAGTACCTGCCTATTGTCACAGGTCACCAGGGAGAACCCGGCGCTATACTGCCCAGAATAGCTTCCAAAGGTACAGATTATAAGATAGAAAACGGTGATAAAGTGGTATTTTCAGCCAACGTGATCCCAAATCCATTGACCCGTGCAAACCGGTATTCACTTGAAACGAAACTGGGAATGAGTGGGGCAAGGATATATGACAATGTCCATGTTTCAGGTCATGCCTATAAGGAAGATCACTGGGAACTGCTCAGATTGATAAATCCTGAACATGTTATACCAGCACATGGAACTATTGAAATGCATGGTCATTATATGGAAATGGCCGAAGATGCAGGATATGTTTTTGGTGATAATGTCCACATCATGCGAAACGGCGAAGAGATAATTATAGAATAAATTATTAGTGTGTGGAGGGTTTATATGGATTTGCTTGAAGAAATAAAGAAAAGAGGTTCAATGGTGGATGGCTCCATCCAGAACCTGATGCCTATCGGAGAGCCTGATGAACTATATCGTGCCATGCGATACCTCTTTGATGCAGGTGGAAAACGATTGCGGCCTGCGGCTTTAATTCTTTCCACTGAAGCTGTTGGCGGGAACCCGCAGGATGTTATTCCTGCGGCCACCGCCGTTGAACTTGTCCATAACTTCACCCTCATCCACGACGATATTATGGATGAAGACCACCTCAGGAGGGGGATTCCAGCTGTCCACGTGAAATGGGGTCTGTCCGGTGCTATACTTGCAGGTGATACGTTGTATTCCAAGTCGTTCCACATCCTCAGCCAGACCAATGCTGACGCAGCCAGGATGGTTGATTGCCTGACCTTGATGTCCATTACCTGTACAGAGATATGTGAAGGACAGTGGACTGATATCAGTTTTGAGAAGAGGAATGATGTTTCTGAGGCTGAATACATGGATATGGTGATGAAAAAGACCGCTATACTGTATGCAGCATCCTGCAAGATGGGAGCTATTCTCGGCGGAGGCACACCTGAGCAAGCCCAGGCGCTGTGGGATTTCGGACGGCTGACCGGTGTGGGTTTCCAGATATTTGATGATGTTCTGGACCTCATAACACCGGAAGATGTGCTGGGGAAAGTCAGGGGAAGTGACCTGATGGAAGGCAAGCAGACCTTGATTGCCATACATGCCAGGAACCATAATGTGAAACTTGATGTATTTGGTAAGAGAGATGCTACCAGGGAGGAGATTGATGACGCCCTGGAGAAGTTGAAAGATTCAGGTTCAATTGATTATGCCCAGGATAAGGCTTTGAATTTTGTTGCCGAAGGTAAGGCAAAACTGGACGTGCTGCCTGATAGCGAAGCAAAGGATATAATGCTGGGATTGGCAGATTACATGATTGAGCGCAGATTCTGATAGCCTGATTTCCTGCTACAATATTTTTTCCAAAACCATGACAGAACAATGCACAGCATGTGGCGGTACAGGAGTTACTGATACCTCGCAGCAACAGTGTCCTGAATGTAAAGGCTCAGGAAAGCCTAAAAGCCTTGACCTGACTAAGATGACTGAGACGGACCTTGGAAGTATGTTGTCCGGTGGGTCCAGCTGCCAGAAGTGTAGCGGGTCCGGCACCATTACGGTGGAGACAAAATGTGAAGTCTGCGGCGGCAGGGGTGAGATGATAAGGTGCCGGGTATGCGGACAGCCTCTTGGTACCGATACTGAAGGGGACATGTGCGCTTCGTGTGCCAAAAAACCTCTGGTGCAAAAATTGACTCCAGCTTGTGATACCTCTGACCTTGAGGTTGATATGATTTATGAGGGTGTAGTGGACAGCCTGGCTAATTTCGGTGCTTTTGTGAACCTGAACTCCCGCACACGTGGGCTGGCGCACCAGAAAAACCTGACCAGAACTCCTGATGTGGGGGAGACTATTTTTGTACAGGTGAAGAACATTGCATCTAACGGAAACATCGACCTTGTGCCGGTTAGCCTTACAGAGTACCAGATAATCGAGGTTGAGAAGGATATTCCCCGTACCCAGGTATCTGCTCTTCGCGACCATATCAGTAAACTTGTGCATATTTCGGGTGAGGTCATACAGATAAAGCAGACCGGCGGACCTACCATATTCACGCTGGCTGATGAAACGGGTACCGTGCCATGTGCTGCGTTCGAAAAGGCAGGACAGCGTTCGTATCCTGAAATTGAATCAGATATGATAGTTAAGGTTGTGGGTGAGCTTAGTATCAGGAACAGTGAACTGCAAATCGAGATACGGGAAATAAAGCAAATGTGGGGTGCGGATTCGGCTGCTATTTTGGATGAGATTGAGACAGCCCTTGATAAGCGCTCTGAGCCTCATGATGTGGAATTTCTTGTAGAGAGTCCGATACTTGAGGCGTTGAAGCCCAAGATGCGGCAGGTAGCCAAGGAGATACGCAAAGCTATATTCCATTCAAGGCCTATCGTGCTGCGACACCATGCTGATGCAGATGGTATCACTTCAGCTATTGCTATTGAAAAGCGGTGTTACCACTCATAAATGAGGTTGGGGGTTCGGATGCAGGATATCATTTTTACAGGCGTTCACCCAGTAAGGCGCCGTTCTACGAGATGGTGGATATCACCAGGGACATAACATTTGCATGGGATGATAATGCAAGGCATGGCCAGAAGAT
>DAOWEE010000380.1 GCA_030638625.1 Methanosarcinales archaeon | reverse complement strand
GCATCTGGTCCATGGGTTTGAACACGCCAGGGAATATCTTTGAATAAGTGTTAAGCACCGGGTCATCTTCTATCACATAATATGTAATGGTGCCATTATAGGCATCAACCACTGCCTTGGTGGAATCCTGGATATAATTCAATTTGGTATTTCCAATCCACAGAGGTTCAGAATATGGGTACCTGTCAGTGGTTGTGAATCCATTGATTATCCAGTAGATATGACCGTCATCACCCAGCACTACATAGGCATCCCGGTCAAGTAACAAGTAGGGGGTAATGAGTTCTGCCCTCTCCATTACATTGCGGTTAATGTGCAATTTGCTGTCAGCGCCAATATCAGGGGACATCAATATTTTCAAATCACTCAAGGCAAGTGTGGTAAAGAATTTGTTCAGGCCGCCCATACTGATACCGCCGGTACCGGTATAGGTTGTCAACATATTGGTGTTCCCGCTGGGGTAATCGAACTCTTCCCTGCCGGTACCTGTGATGATATATGAATCGGTCTTCTCGCCGTAATATATCCTGGGCTCCTCAATTGTAAGGGCAGGTAGAGAACTGACTGGTGGAATATTCTCAATATACATCTCGGGCAGCCCCTGGTCCACTATCATGTTCACCGGAGACATCACTAAACCGATGCCGTGGGTATATAGCACGTGTTTGTTAAGCCAGGTATCGGCCTTGCCCTGTAACTGGTCATAAAATATTTCTCTGGGGGATAGCCAGACCTGTGTGGTGGTGCCGTTAATATTGTACCGGTCAACGTCCACGTCATTGAACCCGTAATAAGTACGTATGGCCTGTTTTTGCTTGTATATGGTCAAAAGAGGCCGGTAGTCCCAAATCCGGGCATTGGTTATGGACGGGTGTTCCAGTATGTCTAATGACAGGTTGTAAGTAAGGGGGTATTGCCTGACCTCCACCTCATCAAGTTTATAAGCTGTATTGGTGGAGTGGATGTTGTTCATTATGTAGGGTCTTTCCAGTTCAAGTTCATTGGGTAAGACCTTCAAATCCTGTATCAGCGATGCAGTAACGCCCCCCAGCACACTTATCAATACCATTGCACCCACCATACCGACCAGTATCTTTGGGACGGATGGCAAAGAAGGACCGCCTGAAAGCAGGACTGCAACGGCTGTGAACAGGAATACCAGTGCCAAAATGACAGGGATGTACTGTCTGATTGCCACATCGATGTAGCCTGCTCCGTACACCACACCAGTTTCACTGTACAGGATGTCATACCGTCCCAGATATGTTTTGGTAGCGAAAATAATAAGAAAACCTGCAAGCAGCACTCTCAAATCAGTTGGGAGTTGCATCAATAGTTTCCAGTTGAAAGTGGCATATAATCCGGCCAGCAG
The DNA here is from genome assembly GCA_030638625.1 of Methanosarcinales archaeon. GTDB lineage: Archaea > Halobacteriota > Methanosarcinia > Methanosarcinales > Methanocomedenaceae > Methanocomedens_B. The sequence continues at coordinate 1,175 of DAOWEE010000380.1, read as the reverse complement.
CAACATTCCAAGGAACAGTATGGCTGAGGCATAGTTCAGCACAGTACTATAGAATGGCAGGGAGAAAACATAAAATGCAACATCGTTGTTGAATATGGGGTCAACCTGCCCGAAGGGTGTCCGGTTCAGGTACATCAGTATCTTTAGCCATGACCCGGATACTGCCAGTGCCTGCATTCCTGAAAATAAGATGATGAACAGTAGTACGGGTAGCTGTATAGCTTTTAAAGCCGCAGATATATTCTTCTCGGGTGTTACTTCTATGTATTCCTTGTCAATACCTGCGAAGAACTCTGACTCCCATAATGACGTTATAGGTCCGCCCGTTTTCATAATGGTGCTGATGCCGGAGCGTGATACCAGATATAATATGCTGCCGGTTAACAAGAAGGATAAGCCGAACAGCAACAGTGCGGCCTTGTATTTAACAAGGAAAACCTCTGCATAGCCCAGTGAATCATACCATAGATAATTTAATGCCAGTCCACCAATGGACGGCAAAAAGAAAATTGTTAAAAATATTAATACCAGAATTATTTCAAGTTTGTTCTTAGTAGCCACATTAATTACCCCCTTCGGGAGTTACTATATCAGGGACTACAGTATTTAATGATATCCTGCAAAAGGATATGTCATTGGAGCACTACCATGAACCGCATCATCCTTCACGTTGATATGGACAGTTTCTATGCCTCGGTTGAGCAGCGCGAAACACCTTCATACAAGGGACAACCGCTGGTGGTGGGCTCAGACCCTAAAGGCGGACACGGCCGGGGTGTGGTCAGTACCTGTTCATATGAGGGCCGCGAGTTCGGGATACATTCGGGCATGCCCATATCCCGTGCATATAAACTGTGCCCGGATGCTGTATTCCTGCCTGTGAACATGGGACTGTACAAGGAAGTATCCCGCAGTATCATGGAAATATTGCGCTCATTTGCGGATAAGTTCCAGCAGGTCAGCGTGGATGAAGCGTATCTTGATATCAGTGAAGGTGCTGGCAGTTTACCAAAGGCTGTGGAAATTGCGGGCATCATCAAGGCACAGGTAAATGAGCAGGAAAGTCTGACCTGTTCCATTGGCATCGCTCCGAACAGGACTGCGGCCAAGATTGCTTCTGACCTGGACAAACCCGACGGTTTGACCATTGTCGAACCGGGCAGGGTGGCCGAGTT
>DAOWEE010000304.1 GCA_030638625.1 Methanosarcinales archaeon | reverse complement strand
ATATCATGGATGAGGCAGAGGCACTGGTGGGCAAATCGATGAGTGCCAGGTTCAGTCCTGATATGGTTGCGAGGAACATACAGAAGGATGCAGTCAATTATTATACAATGTTCAGGACCCTGCCGGCAAGGGTTGACCAGACGTTTGATTCCGTGGATTCTTTTTTTGAGTCCATGGAGAGGAATACTGCAACCAGGCAAAAGAGGCAGAGCACCTTAAAAAGAGTGATGTATGTGCTTGGATTTGCTGTACTGGTCGCTGCAATTATTGTCTGGTTTACCTGAATATTACATTAGTTTGGATATGTTTCGGCCTGTTATTCTTGGGCAAGCCCGAATCCGGGCAGTAACCCGTTATTGCCTGCCGCCTTCTTCTTCCTGCATGGGCGGGCACTTCTCACTCCCATAAGAGCAGAATACACAGCAGTCACCGGGCTTTGGCTGAAGCAGTGCTCCGCAGTTTGTGCATTGGTACATGACCTGGCAGGAATCTGAAGGCATTGTTTCTTCTTTCTCGTAATCGCATACCGGACACTTAATTATTGATTTCAGTTTCACTGACAACATCATCCTATTTTGGTTTAACTAATATGTGTAACGTGCAATTAATGTATTTGTCAACAGAAATGAGTTAATCATTTAAAATATACACTGCGGGTTTCAAAATACCTGCCGGCACTCACGAAGGACGAAGATAGCGGTGTGCGATGGCGCGCAGCTGGTACATTAGGTTCGGCATTCCCTGGTGAAATCAGTTACTGGTTTGTTTATTGTTGTATGATATTAAATCAGGTTTTTTGGTACAGTATACAATAAGCGGGAAAAATCAGTACCTTTGAATTCACTCCTGAGTATTCTTAACATATTCGTATCATCGTAATCGGCCAGAGCTTTTATAAGCGCGTGAATTCCCCAATCAGGGGCCAATTTGTAAAAATGCAAAAACAGCATACAGTTATTGAAATGTCGGGTCATATTTGAGATATAATCTTGATAATATATCCTGGCCGTTTCCATGTCATGAGAATTTAACGCAATGGCCAATTCCCTTGCAGACTTTAATGAGAACCGTATTCCTTCACCTAATAAACAGCTTGATTGTGATGAGGCGTCCCCAATCACAAAACAATTATTAAAGGAAGGATTTTTTAGCGGTTTATAGTAGGTCATAACCCCGCCGTGGGTCTCCATAATATTATTTTCATGAAAATTATTAACCGATATAATATCTGAAGAAATGAAATCATGGAGAGCGTCCTTTAAATTGACTTTTTTCTGTCCGCCTTTTCCGGGAACAAGCTTTCCCAGGCCAATCCTGGCAGTAGTATTTCCGGTGGGGAAGACCCAGGAATATCCTTCTGGAATTATATTGTTGCCAAAGAAAAAGTCAAAATAATCGGTATTCAGGCCAAGTCCGGTTACTTCGTATTCCAGTCCGTGGGCAAGCCATTGTTTTTGATAATATGGTGGGTCAAGATGTTTTAACAGGATTCTTGCCTCACCGGAAGCATCAATAAAAAGGTCGGCTTTGAAAATATTATCTTCAGTTTCAATACTTTCAATCGTTCCATCTTTTGTGTTCACGTGCTCAACTGATGCAGGATGTATTATTTCACAATTCTTTTTTGCTCTTTCGTACAGAATTTGAATCATGCGTGGAAAGTCCAGGGAATGAAGTACAGGTTTTTCATAGTGAAATTCTTTGGTAAAGCCGTTATCAAGAATGATTCTAAATCCATTTGATGAATGGCGTACAGCATCTCCCAGTTCAAAATCAATAAGAGTTTCTGTAAATGTCGCTGCAGAAGACTTTATGGGAAGCCCAAGCTCATCTTTCCTATCGATTACTAACACATTCTTATTTAGAATGTGTCCCGCAAAACCAAGCCCAGCCGGACCTACCCCCACCACAATTATATCATATTTCACCATCTGTACTTTAATTGTTTATTCAATGATAGCTAATAAACTATACATTGAAAAATTTCTTTGGTCACACTACCAGCCCTATAATCAGCGCCAGCAGAAGCACGAACACCGACCCCAGGCAAGGTGCATGGTGGCGGCGCAGAGAAATATGATAGTGCTCTGTGTACTCCGTGGCCTCTGTGGTTTATTACTTTCACACCACACACTCCAAGCCATTTAATCCAGTTATGACCTCTTAAACATAAAAGACTACCAAGGTGTCCGGGTAAGGCTGATCACCTGGGCAGTATCATTATAT
>DAOWEE010000071.1 GCA_030638625.1 Methanosarcinales archaeon | reverse complement strand
CTGCCAGGGAGATAATCAAATTAAAGGAAGACCTGATATTGAAATTGTATGAAAATTCCATATCAAGTATCTATGCTGTGAAAATGCTGGATTTCCTGTTTGACAGACCACTGGTCAGTGGCAGCGAAATTGTTGAAGAACTGGACATCTCCTCAGTGACTGCAAATGAACTGGTAAAGAAGTTTGAAAAAATTGGTATTCTGAGGGAGATAACAGGTAAGAAAAGATATAAAAAGTATTTTTTTGCCAACTATGTTGATATTATAAGCCGGGGCACACAGAATATTTGAAAATAATAATTGATTGTGCCCTTTATTTTTCGATATATATTCTAATTAATGATCAGGCTTCCACATGCAATTTTGTATATGTCTGAAGTGGCGGACGATACTGAAGTAGTCCTGGTTGATGCTAGAACAGTCTTTGATTCCTTGGTATTTTTGGCACTACTGGAGGCACAATATACTGGGATGCGGGACACCCCCTGACCCGAGCACGCAGAAAAATATATATGGATTGGAATAGACGGTAATACGGAGATTCTTTGGGGGAATTTTACAATGAAAAGTATAAATAATTTGCGAAAGAGCATGTCTATTCCTATATTATGTGCATTGATAATTTTTATATCTGTAATTTCAAATAATCCTGTCTTGGCTGATATTAATGTTGATGAGACTAAAAACATTGAGATAAATGGAGATTATGTTTTTCAGCTAAATGGTCTGAAAAGCGGAGATGTTCTTACCGCGGAATTTGAAATAACCAGCGGTGACGCTGTTGATTTATTCCTGGTTGATGCGGCGAATTATAACCGATATCAAAATAAAGTAATAATAGATGTTGTCAGTGATGAAAATGGGGATAAAGTATATGCACAAAATGTTAAGAGCAGTAAATTAAGTTTGGTGATCGGTGAAGCCGGTGATTATTATCTGATAGTGGAAAATAACGACAGATATGGATTGGCCAACCCGACCGGTCCTGTAACCATTCATGCCATAATATTAATCGACACTGATGATGATACTAGTACATCAATTCAAACTTCAACACCAACAGAAAATCCCACAATGACCGAAACACCTTCTAATCAGTTTACTCCGGTTCAGGCAGTTGAATCTACTGATTCTGTATTATCTCCTGAAGATACAATAGAAGGAACTGCCACACCTGGTTCAGATTCAAAAACTCCGGGGTTTGGATTTCTTGGAGCTATTGTTGCTTTATGTCTAGTATTTGCTCTAAGACGAAAATAATTCCATTTTTTAAAAACAGCTCTCATTTTTTTGATTTATAGATTATGCTACTATTTTTTTAGCAATCCAGATTCAATCCGCAACATACAGGATGAACTTCCTTTAGCATTTGCCAGTCCTTTTGCGAACCGCAGTTTAATTATATAATAAATACATCAAGGGACAACAGAATCAATAACCAAAATCCCGATTAATTTTAAAAAGGTGTACACATGGAATTCAGACGAACACACTACACATCACAGGTAACCCAGGAAATGGACGGCCAGACAGTAAAACTTGCAGGTTGGGTCCACGAGATACGCGACCTGGGCGGCATCATGTTCCTTATCTTGAGGGACCGCGAAGGCATGGCACAGTTAACCATGTTCAAGAAAACCATCGACCCCCAGGTACTGGAAACCGCCAAAAGCCTGAGCCGCGAATCAGTAATCCTGGTGGAAGGCTCGGTCAAACTGGAAGCCAAAGCCCCGGGAGGCTACGAACTGGTACCCGCAAGGATTGACCTGTTAAACCCAGCCCAGTCCCCCCTGCCCATGGACACCACAGGCAAGGTGAATGCCGAACTGGATACCAGGCTTGATAACCGCTTCATGGACGTGCGCCGCCCCCGTGTCAATGCAGTGTTCCAGATACGCCACCACACACTCTCCGCAGTCAGGAACTTCCTGGAACAGGAAGGCTTCCTTGAGATCAACACACCAAAAGTGGTGGCTACTGCCACTGAAGGCGGCACAGCCCTGTTCCCGATCACATATTTCGATACCGAGGCATTCCTGAACCAGAGTCCCCAGCTGTTCAAGCAGATAATGATGAGCGGCGGCATGGACCGGGTGTTCGAGATAGGGCCCATATTCAGGGCAGAGGAACACGATACCACACGGCACCTGAACGAGGCTACCAGTATCGATATCGAAGCCAGTTTCCTTGACCATGAAGATGTAATGCAGTTACTGGAGAACCTCATCGTCCATGTCTATGAAAGCGTGGCCAAAAATTGCGCAAACAGTCTCAAGACCATTGGCAAAGAACTGGACATCCCCAAAGCACCTTTCAAACGCCTGACCTATGACGAGGCCATCGAGCTCAATAACGAGCACTCAAAGGAACTGCTGGAATGGGGTGACGACCTTAGCACCAATGCTGAGAAAGTCATCGGCAAGGTTATGGGCGAGCATTACTTTATCAAGGACTGGCCCACCGAAATCAAACCCTACTACACCCAGCCGTATGAGGATAATCCCGAACTCACCAAGGCATTTGATATGATGCATCCACGCATGGAACTCTCCTCGGGTGCACAGCGTATACACGACCACGACCTGCTGCGCCAGCGCATCCAGGACCAGGGACTGAATCCGGATGGCTTTGATTTCTACCTGAAAGCTTTCAAGTACGGCATCCCGCCACATTCAGGCTGGGGACTTGGAGCCGAGAGGCTGGTTATGACCATGCTGGATATAGACAACATCAGGGACGTAGTGCTGTTCCCCAGGGACCGCAAGCGGGTATCACCCTAAAAACCCATAGGTTATGGTCAAATCACTGTAAATATATTACCAAAAATTATTTTAGTAACATGACTCACATAGTAAATTGGATATTAAGTCTATGGAGGGGATTTTGTGATAAGTGAAAACAGGGATATTCTGGTTGAACGCCTGGAACATAAGTTAGCGGCCAAGGAACGGGAAATTAATGAGCTTAACGATTCTCTCAAGGCATCCATTATTGCAGAACTGCGGGATGGCATGAAAGATGACCTTGACTTTGATAAAAGGATGTCTGGACTTGAAACAAAGGTCAAGGACATAGGACTATCTTTTGACGGTGTTATGAAAGAACTGCTTGACCAGAAAACCGTTATTCGGGACCTGAAAGAAAAGTACCTGAAAAAGGATGCTGGAAACACGGTCCAGCCGGTTGACAATCCGGACAAACCAAGGACTCTGGCAGACTGGCATGAGACTGTGCCTGCAAACGAAGATCCCAAAATGCCTGATGAAGATACCGGACCAAAATCCCAGTATATTATCGCAGAAAGTGAAGACATTCGTGTTCCTGAAAAAGATATGGCAAAAGAAAAAGATGATACAGATATTATCATAGCAAAAAATACCACATCAAAGTCATCCGGCAAAGACGATATCATTGTTGAGGCAAGAGAAGATGAAGATGTGGTTATCGAATACAGGAAATAGCATTGTCGTAATGAAAAACAGTATAAGTGCATCATGAGGTATTAGGTGCATATAAAAGAAATCGAATTCCAGAACTTCAAGTCTTTTGGAAGGAAAGTAAAGATTCCTTTCTTTGACGGATTTACTACCATTTCCGGACCTAATGGTAGCGGTAAATCCAATATTGTGGACGGCATACTTTTCTGTCTCGGTCTTTCCAGTTCCAGGACAATGCGCGCTGAAAAACTTACTGACCTTATCTATAACGGGGAAGGGAAGAAGAAACCTGATTTTGCCCAGGTCATTATACGTTTCGACAACTCTGACCGTGGGATGCCGATGGATACTGACGAGGTGGTGATTGCACGGAAAATACGCCAGACCGATGCGGGATATTACAGTTATTACTATTTTAATGATAAAGCATCAAGTCTCACCGAGATTCATAACATCCTTGCCAAGGCCAGGATCACTCCTGAAGGTTATAATGTGGTGATGCAGGGTGATGTTGCCAACATCACCCAGATGACAGCCAATGAGCGGCGCAAGATTATCGATGAGATAGCAGGTGTGTCAGAATTCGATAACAAGAAAGACCGCGCCATGAGTGAACTGGATATTGTCAGGGAACGTATCGAGCGGGTAGATATCATACTGGCAGAAGTTGGCGCCCAACTGGATAAACTGCAGCGTGAGCGGGACCAGGCATTGAAGTACCAGAGTTTGCAGGAAGAGAAATTGCGGTTCGAGGGCTACATGCTGCTCTCCAAGTTCAAGAATGCTAAAAATGAATTTGATAAAATAGTTGAAGAGATCAATTCACGGCTTGAGGGTGAAACCGAACTGGAGTCATCGCTCCAGGAAAAACAGGAGAAGATGGCCGAACTGGAATCTGCGCTTAAGGAACTCAATGTGCAGATAACCAGCATGGGCGAGGATGAGCAGATCGCAATAAAGCGGCAGATAGAGGAGATAAAAGGTGAAATCGCCCTCAGCCAGAATACCATCACACTTACCGAAT
>DAOWEE010000029.1 GCA_030638625.1 Methanosarcinales archaeon | reverse complement strand
TTGAACGGGTAGGCGCGACCTCAAGCGCATGAGCTAACAAATTAGAGGGGATGAATAATAGATGGAATCTATTGTACAAGAAGCATTAAGAAATAGTGATAAGGAAAAACTCCTTCGCGAAAATATGAAACTCGAAGAGATTTGCGAAGAGTTCGGTCAGCCTCGAATAGTAATTGTAGGCTGCGGTGGAGCAGGAAACAACACCATAAACAGACTCTATAATATGGGAGTCAGTGGTGCAGAAACAATTGCCATAAACACAGACAAACAGCATCTGGACATGATCCAGGCTGACAAGAAGATTCTGGTAGGGAAATCCCTCACCAGGGGTCTGGGCGCAGGCGGCTATCCTGACGTGGGTCGCAAAGCAGCTGAACTGGCACGAAACACACTCGAAGAAGTGTTAAAGGATGCAGACCTTGTTTTTGTCACAGCAGGTATGGGCGGCGGCACCGGAACAGGCACCGCACCAGTAGTAGCTGAGATTGCCAAGCAGAATGACGCCATTGTTGTAGGTATGGTATCAAGTCCGTTCAGGGTCGAGCGGGCAAGGGCATTAAAGGCAGAGGAAGGACTGGAACTTCTGAGATCAAAGGCTGATACAGTACTTGTAATGGATAATAACAGGCTGCTGGATTATGTACCAAACCTGCCCATTGAACAGGCATTCTCTGTCATGGACCAGTTGATTTCCGAGACCGTAAAAGGTATCAGCGAAACAATTACCCAGACATCACTGATAAATCTGGATTATGCAGACGTCAAGACCATTATGAGTTGCGGCGGTGTTGCAGTAATGCTGGTTGGCGAAGCCAGAAACCAGGAGAAAGGCGATGCTGTGGTACGTGCAGCTCTGAACCATCCATTACTTGATGTGGATTACAGAGGTGCTACAGGCTGTCTTGTCCATATAACCGGCGGACCTGACATGACATTGTCTGAAGCAGAAGAGATTGCCGAAGCACTCACGTATGAACTTGACGACCGTGCAAATGTCATATGGGGTGCCAGGATAAATAGTGAGTATGAAGGCCGGGTTCGTGTCATGGCTATCATGACCGGTGTCCAGTCGGCCCAGATATTGGGTCCCCAGTCACAGGCTGTCAACTTTGGTGAAAATACAAGGGTGTCATTAGCTAATATGACGGGTTCCAGGAACAACGGCGGTTCAATAATCGACGTTATTCCAATGCATTAGAAATAGCGTACTATCTGGCAGGCATTATTGCCTGCCATTTTTTTTATTGTATATATTTTATAAATATGTACACAAGTTAATCCGACCGAAGGGAGGATTTTCTTGTTTTTTCAAGCTTCGATACTTTTTTATAATTTAACATTATTTGAACACCTACCATTATAGGTGATAATAACATGACAAGAAGGGATCGTTTTATTTGTCAATAGAGATGTTCGATTTTTAGACACCACCCTACGGGATGGTGAACAAACACCAGGCGTATCCCTTTCAACTGAGGATAAGGTTTTAATCTCACATAAGCTGGATAGCCTGGGTGTTGACATCATCGAGGCAGGTTCTGCTATAACCTCCGAAGGCGAAAGGGAAGCAATACGTGCCGTGGCCAGGGAAGGACTAAGTGCAGAAATTTGCAGTTACTGCCGTGTACGCAAAGAAGATATTGATTTTGCACTTGAGTGTGAAGTAGATTCCATACACCTCGTAGTGCCGGTATCAGACCTGCATATCCAGACTAAACTTAAAAAGGACCACGAAGCAGTAACCCAGATGGCCGTAGATACCACGCAGTACGCCAAAGACCACGGCCTGATAGTTGAACTCAGCGGCGAGGATGCATCACGCGCTGACCTGGACTTCCTCAAGTCACTGTACAATGCCGGAATTGATGCCGGTGCGGACAGGTTAGCCTTTTGTGATACTGTTGGGTTGCTGGTGCCCGAAAAGACCTTTGAAGTATTCAAAGATTTATCAACCCTTGCCAAGCCGATTTCAGTGCACTGCCATAACGATTTCGGGCTGGCAACAGCCAATACGCTGGCAGCACTGCGGGGAGGAGCATCACAGGCCCACGTTACCATAAATGGCATTGGTGAGAGAGCGGGAAATACTTCACTTGAAGAAGTGGTCATGGGACTTGAGACCATATACGGCTACAATACGCACATTAAATTGAAGGAACTTTACACAACTTCCAGGCTTGTGAGCAGGGCTACAGGAATTCTGGTCGCCCCCAACAAAGCCATTGTCGGCGGCAATGCCTTCACTCATGAGGCAGGCATCCATGTCCACGGGCTGCTGGCAGATACGTCCACATACGAACCAATTAAACCAGAAGATATCGGCCGTGAACGCAAGATAGTGCTTGGCAAACATGCAGGCAAAAGTTCTGTGGAACTGGCATTGAAAGAACTGGGTATGGACGTGAATACTGAACAGCTGGACGAGATAGTTACACGGATAAAGGAGCTTGGTGACAAGGGCAAGCACGTTACTGATGCCGACCTGGAAGCCATAGCAGAGACCGTGCTCAACATCAGCCATGAAGCAAAGGTAAAACTGGAAGAATTTACAGTAATCTCAGGTAATACAGTAACTCCAACAGCCTCTGTAAAGTTGATAGTCAATGGGGATGAAGTAGTAGAGGCCGGTGTGGGAGACGGACCCGTAGACGCAGCCATTGCAGCCCTGCGTAAAGGTATTGCAGGTGTGGCAGATATCAGGCTGGACGAATACCATGTAGATTCCATCACCGGAGGCACTGACGCCCTGGTTGAGGTCAGGGTGAAACTTAGCCGTGAAGGCAAGGTCATCACTGCCCGGGGTGCCAGGACTGACATAATTATGGCCTCTGTGGAAGCCGTACTGGAAGGGATTAACCGGCTCATAAAATAGTATCCCTATAACAACATTAATGTAGTAAAACCACTACCTATGTACAGGTTATGAAGTTAAGGCAAATATTCAGGCCACATTAATATTTGCAACATTTAAGAAAAATAATCGGAGGAATATATAGATGGGGAAAAAGACGAGAATGACCGGGGCAAAAGCCCTCATCGAATCTCTGTACGCCGAGAAGGTGGAAATAATATTCGGGTACCCTGGTGGAGTACTACTACCCATCTATGATGAACTGTTCGATGCCGACATAAACCATATACTTGTCAGGCATGAACAGGCAGCAGCCCATGCTGCAGATGGGTATGCCCGTGCCACAGGCAAGGTTGGTGTCTGCCTTGCAACCTCAGGCCCGGGTGCCACAAACCTTGTTACAGGTATCGCTACAGCCTATATGGATTCTATACCAATGGTTGCCATAACAGGACAGGTACCAAGTAATATGATAGGTAACGATGCCTTCCAGGAAGCCAATATCACCGGTATTACTCTTCCAATTACCAAGCATAATTATCTGGTCACTGATGTCAATGACCTGCCGCGGATTATAAAAGAGGCGTTCCACATTGCGTCAACAGGCAGGCCCGGCCCAGTGCTCATCGACATCCCTAAGGACATTACTACTGATGAACTTGATTTCGAGTATCCTGAAACGGTTGAACTGCGGGGATACAAACCCACCAAAACAGGACACAAGAAGCAGGTAAAAAGGGCTGCGAATGTCATTTCAAAGGCCAAACAGCCCGTGTTATATGTGGGAGGCGGAATAATCGCAGCCGGAGCCACTAAAGAACTGCTGGCACTGGCCCAAACCATTAATGCACCTGTGACCACCACACTCATGGGAAAAGGTGCATTTCCGGATGAGAATCCATTGTGTTTAGGAATGCCAGGTATGCACGGCACAAAATACGCCAACTATGCCATACAGGAATCTGATGTACTGATAGCTGTTGGTGTCAGGTTTGATGACAGGGTAACTGGTAAAATAGAATCCTTTGCTCCCAATGCTCAGGTAATTCATATCGACATTGACCCCGCTGAGATTAGTAAGAATGTTCGGGTGGATATACCAATCGTGGGTGATTCAAAGTCAGTGCTGAAGATGCTTGTGGAATTTATCAGTGAGGAACTGAAGGGCAAGACCAATACCTCAACCTGGGTAAAGAAGGTTGAGAAATGGAAAAAAGAGTTTCCGCTGTATTATCATAAAGATGGTAAATTAAAGCCCCAGTACATTATGGAGCAGATAAGCGATATGTACCCGGATAGCAT
>DAOWEE010000014.1 GCA_030638625.1 Methanosarcinales archaeon | reverse complement strand
CTTGGACTTCTTTATTTACAGATTTCAGAAAAATGTCAAAATATCTGACAAGATTTTTCACTGTAGCTTTATTGAGATTTCTCTGTACGAGTAGGAACTTCTCGAAATTATTGATATTAATACAATCATTCGTAAAATCACTATTTTTCCCACTATCATCCTGTAAAAACAAGCGCCGAGGGGGAGATTCGAACTCCCGAGGGGAACCAAGCCCCACAAGCTTTCCAGGCTTGCGCCATACCGCTAGACTACCTCGGCATTTTGTTGCCATTTGACTGACTGTTTTTCAGTCAGCCTTATCTTTATTTTCCGTCTTCGCTATCCAGCCCTTGGGATAGGTGCCTTCCAGCATCAGTACCCGTTTGGTGTCAGCCACCAGACCAGTTTCAGCCTCCAACACAGCATCCGTCTCCATCAGAGCATCTGCCAGCGCTACCGCCTCGCCCTTCAGGCTCATGACCAGTGCCCTGTCACCCGGATTAATACCGGTATCAATCTTTACCACACCAGGCGCAGCCAGACTGGCCCCGTGGCAGATGGCGTCCACAGCACTATCCCGTATCACTATACGGGGCAAATGCACAAGACCGTATTCCATCGGCAGAATCACCCTGCGCAGTTCACTCTCGTCACCAGACTCCTGGTATATCACCATGGCATCCTTCAGGTCGAACAGCGTAATCGTGCTGTCGTCTTCCCGAAATGGTCCGCTGCGGGTACGCCGCAACTCCTGCATGTGTGCACCTGTGCCCAATGCTGCGCCCATATCATGGCATAACTTCCTGATATAGGTGCCGGACTCACAACCAACACGCATCAGCACATTGGTACCATCCATCTCCAGTATGTCAAGGTAATAAATGGTCCGTATCCTTACCTCCCGCTTCACAGCCGACTTGATAGGAGGTTTCTGGTAGATAGGACCGGTAAATTCCTGGACTATCCTTTCAAGGGCGGTCTTTTTTACGGTGGAGTGTAATTTCATTAAACATATATATTCTTTACCCGCACTCATCAGCGCCCCCACTGATTTCGTAGCATCACCCATCATAACAGGGAGCAAACCCGTAACCTTAGGGTCCAATGTCCCGCCATGTCCTGCCTTGGGCAAATCCAGTATCTTCTTCACCCACGACACCACCTCGTGACTGGTAGGTCCTGACGGCTTATCCAGATTAATGACCCCATAATTGATATGTTCCTTTACAGGGCGCTTATTTGGCAAGAATCCATATTCAGGGTCAGTGGTCTCCTCCACTTTCTCCTTCAGTTCCCGCTCAATATCAGCAGGCAGTTTATGTTCCATCTATTCCCTCAACTCCTTAACCTTCATAGATTCTATCGCAGTAATTGCGACTTTTGCCGTAGCTTCCTTGTCCCACACACTGGACTCCAGCACCAGGTCATAAAGAATCAGGTCAGTTATATCAATATCATAGTACTTTTTATACCGCTTAGCCTCACTTTCCTGTCGCTCAATGGTCTCACGCAAGGCCTGCTCTATGGAAATATCTTCACGCTCAGCAATCCGCCGTGCTCTTATCTTCACATCGGTCTTGAGCATTATCTTCAGGTCTGCATCATTCAGCATGCCCGACAGCCTCCCCTCAAACAGGAAATCTCCCCCCGTATTTGACATTTCTACCTGCCGTTTATCAATCTCATTATCAATAGCAGGGTCTGCCTCGGCAATTCGCCCGAACTCTTCAAGGCTAACTCCACGCTCCGCAGCCATAGCACGGAATACGTCACCGGACGATACCAGTTTTAGATTAAAATGCTCAGCAATGGTCTTTGAAAGCGTACTCTTACCACTACCAGGAGGACCGCTAATTGTGATCATCATGTTCATACGCCGCCTATGTTCAGGCTCTTACGTATGATCTGGCTAATTGGCATACTGCAGATAAAATACCAGTATATCCAGTACTGGATTGGACCCAGCGCAAACCCTGTCAGCACTTTCTCACCCCAGAACGGAAATACCAACATCGGGTCTGGATGTTGGCTGATGAACAGGTACGCCCACATGAACAGTGGCAGCGAGATAATACTGATATATGCCATGGGCTTGAACTGCTGCTTGCTCATCTTCATCTGGTCTTCCATCATGGCCGAACGCTGTCCTTCAAGTTTCTTCAATTTAGCCTGGTTATCTGCCACCTGGGCTTCCCTGAACTCCTGCTGGAAATGCTTCATCTGGTCCTGTACCCGCCGCATCAGTTCCCAGTCCAT
>DAOWEE010000063.1 GCA_030638625.1 Methanosarcinales archaeon | reverse complement strand
CGTCATATTTCCTTCACATTAACGAAGTCACTAAGAAAATGGGTATCAGTATAGAAGACGACACAAAATTGAAATGCGGCATCTTCGGGGCTGAGCCATGGTCAGAAGAAATGCGGCGCAGGATTGAAGAGCAGACCGGCATCAAGGCGTATGATATTTTTGGCACGTCAGAAATCAGCGGCCCATTGTTCACAGAATGTACATACCAGGACGGCATCCATATCTGGTCAGACCAGTTCTTAATTGAGGTCATCGACCCTAAGACCGGTGAGCCGTTACCTGATGGTGAAAGGGGGGAGCTGGTCGTAACCACGCTTGTCAAGGAGGCACTGCCTTTGATACGATACCGTATTGGCGATTTGACTGTGATTAAAAGCGAGCCCTGTAAATGCGGGAGAACGCATCCGCGCATAATGCGAATCTTAGGCCGGACCGATGATATGATAATCGTGAGAGGTATCAACGTGTTCCCGGGGCAGGTGGAAGCGGTATTGATGGACATACCCGAAGTTGCTGAACACTACCAGCTTATAGTTGAGCGTGAGGGTGAACTTGATAACCTGACGGTCCAGGTTGAAGTGACCGAGAATGTGTTCAGTGATAAGATATCTGACCTGATGAAACTTGAGAAAAAGGTAGGCAAGGCACTTCACACTGTACTGAACATTACCGGGAAAGTGGAACTTGTGGAACCGGGAACCATCCCGCGCTCCATGGGTAAGGCTCAGAGAGTTATTGATAAGAGGAACATATGATTGGGGGTATATTAAATGGAAAATAAATTGATCAAACAGATATCCATATTTGCAGAGAACAAGCCAGGCAGGCTGGAAGAGATTACAGGGCAGCTTAAATCCGCAGACATCAATATCCGGGCATTCACCATTGCAGAGGCCGGGGATTTCGGAGTGCTGCGCATGGTTGTGGATAAGCCGGATAAGGCACACGGTGTGCTGCATGATGCCGGGTTCACGGTTTCTGAGACTGATGTGCTTGGCGTGGAGATGAGCGATTCCCCTGGCGGTCTGCATGATATTGCAACCGTGCTGGGTTCCAATAATGTTAATGTGGATTATGCCTATGCCTTTGCTACTGCAACCGAGAATGCACTCCTGATAATCAGGGTGGACGATATTTCCAATGCTGTTAAAGTGCTGGATGGAGCCGGTGTAAAGCTCATTGCACTTGAAGATGTGAAATAAAGTACTGAAGTAATAAAGTAATAAAGTTCAATAAAATTGTAGCAAGGTCTGACGCACCAGATACGTCCTGATATAAAGGTGGGAAATATACCTCAACAGTGATTTACAATACATCTGAAATTGACTGACATTACCACAGATTAGGGTCTTATCTCCTCAATCCATTCACCCAATTCCTTTCTCCACAGATAAGCAAATATTGTAAGGTAAATGATTGCCTGAATTAAAAGCAACAACCAACATGGTATATTCCTTTGTGTCGGCATTGCGGTTTCATTTACTGTTGGCAGCTCCTCATCCCCTGTTGCTGTAGAGGTCGGGAGGATTGTGGGTGTGGAGATTGGTGTGAAATTGAGTGTGGGTGTAATTTCAGGCCATGCTTGCATGCTTGTTATTGAAAAGGATGAGAAACCAGGCGTTTCAGCTTCAAAGTACAGGTAACGTGAATCTTTTCCCACTTGTTGGGTATCAAGTTTATACCATACCCCATCAACATAACGGCACAGTGCAATCATTGATACGTCAACATCATTTTCATTTATCCAGGATTTGTCTACTATGAAAACCACAGTTACATTAGCAATATTCTTGGGTGTGGCCCAGCCGTAGTTACCCAGCCAGAGGTTAACATTCTTAAATACTGTACCCGGCGGCGTTACATTCACAAGTGAAGATGTATTGTTCAGTACCTCTACCTTTGAGGCGACATCTCCTGCACTAACACGAGATGTGAAATTGATGTGTTTTACAATATTGCAATCAAGATTGAAGTTGTAGCTGACAGATTTATTTTTTTGTACATTTTGCCGGTCAGTTTCAGAGCATATTATATTGTAGTAATCTTCTCCAGAGGAGCCGCCACCTCCACCTCCACCGCCTCCACCACCTCCGCCCGGCTCTTTGTCAGGGGAAACAACGGAATTGATGATATAACCTCCACTTTTTACAGGTGTCACCGGCACTGAACTGCCTGAGATGTCAAATGAAATTGTATAGTAGATTTGTCCAAAGAAAACAGGTACATCTGAGTAATCATAAAATAATTCATCGTACCATGATTGTCCGGGTTGCAGTGTAATGTTTGGGTAAAATGTCTTGATGAGTACTGTACTGTTCAACATAGTGTCAGAGAGATATATCTCAGACCTATAAAGTGAATAATTGAAATCGCTCTCATCCCAAACCCTGAAACCGACCCTCCACTTATCTTTGGAAATTTTCTCCTTTTCAAGAGTGAAGTTGGCAGTTGTAGTAACAGCCGACAATGAAATGGATGTAGATGCTGAATATGTTGGAAGGGTAAATGAAAGGCTGGAATTTGGTACTGATATGCTTGAATTCGGCGAAGTGTAGAACAATATCTGCATGCTCTCATTGGATACAGGCAGGATAGTAAGATTTGTCCAGACAACAGTATTGGTAATGTTTGTAAAATTCACGCTGCCATTTGTGACCGTAATGTTCACAAAGGTCAACTCAGATGGAAATACCTTGTCAAACTGGATTATACTTATATTTTCAGTT
>DAOWEE010000047.1 GCA_030638625.1 Methanosarcinales archaeon | reverse complement strand
GGTACTCTGCACCTAGGGCCGCGGGGCACAGCCAGCAGCCCACCCGTTCGAACCCCTCATCGTACAGGGGATTATATTCCAGCTCCCGCCAGTGGATGTACAGCCACACCTCAATAGCACGCCAGTCGCGGATAGGATACACATTCACCTGTCCTGGCACCAGAGTATTCTCCTCTTTTGGCGGGATGCGGGTACGGCTGAATGATTCGTACCTGCGCTTGCCGTCCATGGTCAAATACTTCCCCTCTTCCACAATTCCGCTGGCAGGGGAAAGTTTACAGACCTTGCAGCACCACCGGTAATCCTTGGCAGGGGGACCGAAATTGGGCAGGTGCTCCCAGAATGCGTCCCCTGCATCCAGTTCATCCAGTTCAATATCATTATCACTGCAAAACTTTCGCGCATATTCCACAGTTTCTGGAAATTCCAGGCCCGTATTGATAAAATATGCCTTTGGGCTACGTTTCAGGGCGCTGCGTGTCAGGTCCAGCACAACCAGGCTGTCCTTGCCGCCGCTAAATGAGGCATACACGGGCCTGCCCCGGTATTCCTGCTGGTTTGCCAGGCCCTTTATGGTGTTCATGGCGTTGCGCCCCAATTGTTTGATGACAGGTGCGTTGGCCCTGACTACTTCATCCATGGTGGGAACCGCCATATTCAACCGGGCCCGGCCCTTACCTATCTTCCTGACCCTGACCGCTGGCACACCGGCCTGTCCCATATCTGCCTCGTCCAGCAGTGCAGTCCCTACACCAGTCATTTTTCCATTCCTGATAATGACATCATCGCCCTTGTTGATATCATCCGAACACCACTGTATCAGGTCAGACTTCACGGTCTTGCCGCTGAGATGCCCGGACACGTCAGAGAGTTCAACAGTCCGGCTGCGGGTATGCTGTGCCATGAGGGTGCCCCCATCCATTGAAAGGTCAAGGCACCAGTCCAGCGTTTTCAGGTCAAAGCGCAGTATGCCCAGCACCAGGCCGTCCACTATCACCTGGTCGGTCTTGTCCTCGCCCCCTATCTTGTTCAAAAGTATTATACGCTCACCCAGGAGGTCCGTGCCATAGCTGCTTGTCAGGATATCATGCAGGACACTGCGCTCGTATGGTGAGCAGAACCGCACATCACCGGGCGGTCCCAATTCAATGCGCTCACCCGTCGAATGGCATAGTGCACACTGAGTGTTGATGAGTGGGAGATTGCAATCCGGGCACCAGTGAATAAATGTGTCCTGGCCCGGAGGGAATTGTTTTCGTTTGTTTTGTCCTTTCATGATATACGTAAGGTAGATAGGGGCTGTTCTGTATTATTTAGTTGTTCAAGGCTATTATTGATCGCCTGGTAAATAACGTACCCTGTGAAATCGATGAGTATTCTACTTGAAGTTAAATATAGCCAAAAATTATATGCAATCAATTCAAATCTAATTATAACAGTTTCTGTGGAGGAGTGGAACAAATGGAATTAGAACAAGAAAAGAAGAAAATTATGATGATGGTAAAAGTCGGTACAGTAATGTGGATTATTGGTTTTCTCATGGTCCTGTCTGCCATAACCCTGGAATTTACCACATACAAGCCTACCCTCGTCAATCTACATGAAAACCCTAAACAGGTTTGGGAAACGGCTACCCGTGGTGACAATCCTGATCTCGTGGACCAGAGGATAATTGCTAATTATATGGGCCCCATGCTCATGACCTTGAAACTCGGGGGTATAGGATTCATATTATCAGGGATATTCATGGCCTTGGTTGCGATAGTTAATGCGCTGGGTATGATGCCGGATAAGTTGGGTATGGTAATAAGTAAAAGCCAATAGCCTGACATTCTTGAAAGCTGTAAAAACCACATTAAATATCTTAATGTCATCAGATTTTTTATAGTACATAAAGTATAACTTTGTGTAGTCAAGTTAATCCGACCGAAGGGAGGATTTTCTTGTGATGACATTTTTCTAAATTTCGTTTATCCATTATGGAAAAGATTTGTTAAATTTTATTTATTTGACAATTTATGGATATATTATCTTTTTGTTCTGACCGCTTTTGTTGGGAAATATTAGCCTGTTGCATTACCGGACACAGTTGATCCGAATATGAACAAAATACACATAAATCATTTTCCTTAGGTGTAATAACATATCCACAATTCTTGCACTCATAAAAAACTAGAAACTTGTCATCAGACATTGTTTCTTTGTTTGAATGTACACATTTGGGACATGCTATGGTAGCTTCGTATTTTATGTCATTCATTTTGACCTATTCCCTTGTCGTCGCGTATTTTATGTAAAATTTAGATGACAAAAATGTAGATACTTCTTATTACTTTAAAAACTTTCGAATTATTTACAGGGTTTGATATGCAATATTTTATTCATTCCTACTCAATAGTTTCGTGATGTTCTGCCGCCGATAAATATTTATCCACTCAATATTGAAGAGAAACACTTTCCCCAATATTCATACATCAAAAACATTGACCACTTCAAATCTGCCTACATCGAACAACCCCATATCTGTCAACCGCAATTCAGGGACCACAGGCAGTGCAATGAATGAGTGAGTGATGAATGGTGCAGGCAGCATACACCCCATGTCCCTGATTGTTTCATGCAGTCCCTCAAGCTTCAGGGCTACCTCCTCCACCGGTTGCACGCTCAGCAGCCCGGCAAAGGGCAGCGCCAGGCTGTCAAGCACCTGCCCGTCCTGCACCAGCACAATACCCCCCCTCATCTCACGAATGGTATTTGCAGCCAGTGCCATATCGGCATGATTAGTCCCGGTCACAATCACATTATGGCTGTCATGCCCGATACTCTGGGCAAAAGCCCCTGATTTCAGGCCAAAGCCCCTGACAAAGCCCGGCCCGATATTGCCGTTCGTACCATGGCGTTCGATTACAGCCGTGCTCAGTAAGTCTATGTCCGCATCAGGCAACAGTATTCCCGAACCATCAATTGTTATATCAGCTGCATCTTTTTCAGTGAATATCTGGTCAGGAAACACCTTTATCACGTTTACAGAAACTTTGCTCTTTGGAATGCCAATTATCTGCAAGTCTTGTGGTTTTATCTCCATGTACCTGATAGTATCGAACACAAAATCGGGGTAGTCGAAGGCAGATGCCTTCCCCTCAATCAGTCCACCACCTGCGATTACAGAATGTATCCTGAAACTTTCCAGGTCGTCAAGTATGATCAGGTCAGCCCTGCGGCCAATACTGACAGACCCGACCAGGTGGTCGATACGGTAGTGCCGGGCCGTGTTTATTGTGCACATCGATACTGCATCCAACGGGCTCAGGCCGAGTTGAATGGCTTTTCGCACAATTGTGTCCATATAGCCAGCCAGCAGGTCCTCAGGATGCTTGTCATCGGTAACAAAGAATACATTCTCAAGGGAAACGCCATCTTCCAGCAAACGGGGCAGGAAATTGTCAATGGATTTTGCAGCCGACCCTTCCCTGAGCATAAGTTTTAACCCCATACGCAGTTTCTCCAGCCCTTCCTCGTAAGACAGGGATTCATGGTCACTGGAAATGCCGGCCGCCAAATAACCCCATAGGTCCGGGCCAGTTAATCCGGGCGCATGCCCATCCACTACCAACCCCCGGTCATGGGCCGCCTGTATCATGGCCAGCTTTTTGGCATCGCCGTTCAATACGGCAGGAAAGTCCATCACCTCGCCCAGCCCCACCACCATATCATTATCCATCAGCGACCTGACATCTGCCACGTCAATGGATGCGCCTGCTGTCTCAAAAGGAGTGGCAGGTACGCATGAGGAAACGGTAGCAAATATGTTCAGCGGCAGGGTTTTTGCTTCCTCGAGTACCAGTTCGATGCCCTGTTTTCCCAGCACATTTGCGATTTCGTGTGGGTCGATAACGATGCCGGTGGTGCCGTGTTCCAGCGCTTTTCGGGCGAACTGGGATAGGGTGACCATGCTGGATTCGAAATGTACATGCCCGTCCAGCAGGCCCGGGGATACGAAGCGGCCGTTGACATCAATCAGGGTGGTGAATGACTCTTTCAGTTCAGATACGTCGCCTATACCAACAATGTAACCCGACTGAATGGCGATGTCGCCGCTAAGTATCTCATTGGTGTTGACGTTGAGAATGCTGCAGTGTTCAAGTATGGTATCGGCTTTGATATCTCCTTTTCCTGCGAATATCTTCTCTGTTATGTGCATGGGTGTGGTATTGGAGTTTATGAAGTAAGAATTTACCTGTATTTTATAGATTATGTTCAACTAACAGGGAAATATTCCTATAATTATTCCCCTCCCCTCTACACACTTGACCGGCATCGGTTCATAATTCACGAATTATCCCGCTATCCATCACAGGGCTGTTCAATATTCCCCGCACGCCCTGAAGAAATTCTCCAGCAGTTCATCCCCTTTCTCTGTATGGGATACTTCAGGATGCCACTGCACCCCGAACAGCGGCTTGCTCTTATGCCGCATGGCCTCGACATCACATACATTACTTCGGGCCAGCTGGATAAAATCAGGTGGCAGTTTAGTGACTTCATCGGCATGGGACGCCCACACGCTTGTGGTCGGGCCAAGCCCTTTCAATATCTCGTCTTCATCCAGTATCTCAACCTGTATGGCAGCATATCCGCCTTTGCGCCCGGTTTCAATCTCGCCGCCGTATGCCCTGGCCATCAACTGGTGCCCCAGGCAGATGCCAAGCATGGGCAGCTCCAATTCCTTTACCATCTCCCCGGCCCGGCCTATGCGGTCTATGCTTGGGCCGCCGCTCAATATCAGGCCGTCGGGCTCCATTGCCAGAATCTCATCATTGGAGAGGGTATTGGCAATGATGCCGGTCTCCACATCCAGGTCGCGAACAGCTCTGTGTATTAGGTGGCAGAACTGGCCGTAGTTATTTATAACAAGAATTTTCAGGTCGCTCATGATTGGTCACATAGTTATCAAGATTATTGATAAATATATCTCTGCACCAGCGCATGTCCACCCCTATACGCACACATGCATGAGAAGAAATGGGCTCATATCCTGAGTGAGCCCCAGACTCCCCATTTCCGGCTATCCACACCCTGGCAACATGAATCATAACGGCTGGCTGCACCCGGCTGCCCTGACGGTCAGCGGGCGCAAGGTCAAATGTGCAGAGGTCTGTTATTGTAAGGCAGTACTCGTACCGGTTTCACATTCCCGGCTCTACCGG